>JAKAHN010000122.1:606-3166 GCA_021814895.1 bacterium | reverse complement strand
TCATACTGCCGTTGAGTTATACGCGCAAGGATTTCAAGCACGACATGAGGGCGAAGTTGATAATCCCGAAGGGACTATCAATATGAAAATCCACAATGTTGTTATTGAGGCATTAGGGAAAGAAATTCAATATTACACCGCTTTAGTCCGATCGCTTGATAGTTCGCTTGGCAATATGCTTGAAACTTTAGCCATAAACATTGCTACGCTTTCATTTGAAGTAAAAAGGAATGTTGAAGGCCCACTCAAAGCAGAACAGACAGGGATTATTGCTGAATTACTGGAAAAATATAAAAGGCACGAGATAAAGCCAAGCGTCAAAGATTATCAAGTTTTGCGTTCGCTTGCCGGAAAAGACAAAGCCCCCATCAAACGGCATGACAGCGATTATTATTTGATTGACAAGGAAACAAACGCCCACTACTTGATTGAGTTAAAAATAGGTGGCGATTTGGACAATAAAAAAGCGCGTTCCGAAAAAGAGGCAATCTTAGAACAGTTCGCAATTCTTTCAAATGTTTTGCCAGTAAAGACCGACATAAAAATATTTTTCGCAACTGCTTATAATCGCTATGGAGAAACTAAACCTTGGCGGCAAGAAAGAGTTAGACAATTTTTTGCAGATGACGAATTACTTATCGGAAAAGATTTTTGGAATTTTGTTTGCCGTTCAGATGAAGGATATAAAACAGTTCTTGAAGCATATAGGGAAAGCGCGCCGATAATAAAACGAGCACTTGACTCTATTAAAAAGGCATACCTTGGATAAAAATATGGAAGAAAATTTTAAACTACATTTAGGGGACAGTTATAAATTGATAAAGCAGATACCTACTGCCTCGGTTGATTTAATTCTCACTGATCCGCCATACAATTTAAGTCCGTATTCAACAGGTAATATTGAATTTACTTGGAGAAAAGACCTGAATAATGATTTGGCCGAATGGGATAAAGTAGAGTTCAAGCCCGCCGATTGGGTGAGCGAATTTAAGCGTATACTGAAGCCAAAGGGCAATATATTTGTTTTTTGCAGTTATAACCTCGTTGGCAAATGGCATGAAGCATTTGACCCGGAATTTGATACTTTTCAATTTATGGTGTGGCACAAAACAAACCCCCCGCCAAAAGTTTTCAAAGCAGGTTTCCTCAATAGTTGCGAACTTATAGTGTGTATGTGGGATAAGGGGCATACTTGGAATTTTGGCAATCAAAAAGATATGCACAATTTTATTGAAACGCCAATTTGCAATGGGCCGGAAAGATTAAAAGATCCACATCACCCCACGCAGAAACCCATAAAAGTTTTGGGACACATAATTAAAATTGCGTCAAACGAAGGCGATATGGTTTTTGATCCATTTATGGGCGTTGGCTCAACCGGCGTTGCCGCTCTGAATTTGGGGCGGAAATTTATCGGCATTGAAATTGACGAAAAATATTTTAAGGCCGCAGAGAAGCGATTAAAAAACGCCGCTTCAGAACTAAAACTATTTTGAAATACACAAATGAAATTAATAGAAATATATGGCTATACCGGAATCACAATTAAAAATATGGGCAAACCAAGGCGCAATTACGACGGCTAAGGCTACAGCCGACTCAATAAAAAACGCCCTAAACTCTTACAATTACTGGCCTGATGGCGTCGATTTTGAGGTTTATCTGCAAGGTTCGTATAAAAACGATACTAACATACGCGGCGATAGCGATGTTGATATTGTTGCTCAACTCAACTCTACTTTTTATAGCAATTTATCCGAAGACCAAAAAAGAATTTTGGGCTTAACTCCTGCCACTTATCATTTATCCAATTTTAGGGCAGATGTTTTGAAAATTCTAAAAGATTATTATGGCCAGAGTCAAATAACCGAAGGCAATAAATCAATCAAGATAAAAGCGAATAACGGAAGATTGCCCGCTGATGTAATTGTTTGCGCTCAATACAGAAGATATAAAACTGTAAACAGTTACAATTATGTTGAAGGGATGACCTTTTGGACCAAAAATGATAACCGGCAGGTTATAAATTATCCCAAAGTCCATTATGACAACGGTGTTTCAAAACATAAAAATAGCAATCAATGGTATAAGCCTGTAGTGCGATTATTCAAAAATTGTCGCGGCAGTATTTCTGGCGACACAACGCCCTCATATTTTCTAGAATGCATGCTTTATAATGTCCCGAGTTCAAATTTTGATACAAGCTATCAAGACTCTTTTTGCAATACCGTGAATTGGCTCAATAAAGCGAGTTTAGACGACTTCGTTTGCCAAAATGGCCAGTTAAAACTTTTTGGCCCGACGCCGGAGCAATGGGATACAAGCGAAGCAAAAAGTTTTATCCAAAATTTAATTTCGCTTTGGAATAATTGGTGATATGCACGCTTATTCAATAGACACAAACGAAAGAAAAAATATTTTGCTGGTTTTGGCAGTAATCAGCATTGTTTTTTCTTGGGTTTTTTACAAAATACTCGGCTACTATCAACTTTCTTTGCCGTGGTGCGACAGATAACATAACGCGTGTTGCTTTGCAAGACTACAATCGTTCATGAGTCGC
>JAKAHN010000122.1:0-596 GCA_021814895.1 bacterium | reverse complement strand
ATTGCTTTGGAGATATTTTAAGAAAGTAAATTTTGTAAAGAATCCGAATTTAATCGGCGAATGGAATGGATATTTAAAATCATCTTTTGATAATCATTCATCAGAAGTAAAAGCGACATTAAAAATTTTCCAAGATTGGACAAGAATAAAAATTTTATTAACCACCGATCAATCTTCGTCTCATAGCGAAAGCGCGTCTATTGTGATTGACGCACCAGAGGGTAAATATTTAAGTTATCAATACATCAATGACCCAAAATCAAATGCGGTTGAAACTATGAACATTCACAGGGGAGCGGTAAGACTAGTTTTTGACGAAAAGAAAAACACTTTGGAAGGCGAGTATTATTCCGGCAGAGGTAGACAAAATTTCGGTTGTTTATATTTTGTTAGGAATAATGTAAAATAATTCCAATCCCACCCACCGCCCAATTTGAGGTCCCGCCGCCGTCCGAAAAAACGCTCTCGGGTTTCCAGCAGGCGGGCAAAAAGGAAGGGGGACTGGGGGAAGGAATTTTTGCCCGCCTGCTTTCCGCGCCGAAGGCGCGGCAGGGGTGGGAAGCGGCTCGTCTCTGCTCAAGCAGAGAAACAAAGCC
>JAKAHN010000121.1 GCA_021814895.1 bacterium | reverse complement strand
CAATATATAAAAGTTATTAATCGTAAAGTTTATAAAAATTTTTATTTATGTCTCCAACTAAAACCAGCGAGTCAAAGAGTATCAATAATTCACCTATTAAACAGATTTTAAGTAAAGTGCCGGAAATTACCATTTATTTCTGGATTATTAAGGTTTTATGTACAACGGTAGGCGAAACTGCCGCTGATTTTTTAAACACCACCCTTAATTTGGGTCTGACGGGGACAACTCTAGTCATGGGCACGCTGCTCATTATTGCCTTATTTTTTCAGTTCAGATTAAAGAAATATGTTCCTAGCATTTATTGGTTAGCTGTTGTTTTAATTAGTATTGTCGGCACGCTCATTACCGATAATCTAACTGATAATTTAGGCGTTTCCTTGGTGACGACAACGATTGTTTTCGCAATTATTTTGGCGATTGTCTTTACGATTTGGTATATCAGCGAAAAAACCTTGTCTATCCATTCTATCTACACTAAGAAGAGGGAAGCCTTTTACTGGTCGGCGGTCTTGTTTACCTTTGCTTTAGGGACGGCGGCCGGCGATTTAACGGCAGAACGCATGGATGTCGGTTATTTAAATTCCGCCTTTCTTTTTGCTGGCCTTATCACCTTAATAGCTATCATCCATTATATTGTTAAAACGGTATCAACGAAAAAATATACATCCGAATCCTTTTACGCTATCCTAGCCTTTTGGGCCGCCTATATCTTAACTCGCCCGCTCGGCGCTTCAATCGGTGATTATTTATCGCAAGCCCATGCTGACGGTGGTCTAGAATTAGGCACGATCGTAACCAGTGCCATTTTCTTAATGGCAATTTTGATTACGGTCATATATCTAAGTATTACCAAGAAGGATAAAATTACAGTTACGGCAGAGAGTGAGAACTTAGCTTAAGTGATAAAACTTTTTTAAAGTTGCGGAGGAAAATACCCAAAGTTAGTTTTAAATGTTAAAATATTAATATAAATAACCACTAAATTAGCCAATATGAAAAAGGTAATTTTATGGCTATTAGTTATGACGGTTGTTATCGGCTTAATCTATGTATTCGTTAGCGGTGGCAAGAATCCACAATCAAACAAAGCTAGTTCATGGCTGTCTGGCTCATCTTCGGTCAGTCCAATTTTAACTGGTGGAATAATAACCGTTGACGGTTGGTCCTTTTGTTTGAAGCACAAAGGAACGGGCTCGGAATGTGTTATCGGGATTGAAGACCAAAAGGGTAATGATTATGCTCTATTGGATTATAACGGACAGCCAGTAGACCCTACTAAATATACCACTGGACAAAGAAGCACTGTTTTTGGAGATTTGGTTCAGGATTCGGCCTTGCAGGCGAAATATGATATCGTTGGAGCCATCCAGCTAAAACAATAAAAAGTTTTTTGCCATAACAGAAATAGCTGGTGGGCTAATTTTTATTTTATCAGTCAGAGCCGCATTAAATTTTATATATAGTAACTCGGGGTGAACTGACTGAAGACCCGAAAGATTTTATTTCACAATAGTACCCATTAGTAATTAACAAAAAAAGGAGATCGTTGGCCCCCCTTTTGTTTTATTTATTATCTCTTTTAGCGCTCTTATCTTGTCCTGCCGGTCGAGATGCTCGTCCGGCAGCTCGAAGTCTATCCGTATCTCGTTGAGAGCCTGGGCCATATTGAGCATGGTTTCGGTCCTGAAAAAAATAATAACTTAATAAAATTCGGAGGACTTAATGGTATACTTGATAAAAGCCATTCCAAAAATGGCTTTTTTATTTTTTATAAAAGAAATGTTATAGTCTCAAAGTTGACAAAAATTTATAAAAACAGTAATATTTTTTTGAATATAATTCAGTCCTTTAAAAATAGAATAATGTAAAAAACAAACCTAAAATAGGAGACTTTAATCATGAAAAAGAATTTTTGGATCTGGATAGCGTTCTTGACGCTTCTATCCTTACTGTCCGCACTGCTCTTCAAGTCTTTTAACGCTTTATTGAGCCTTCCGGCTGCAAATGCTTGGAAGGTTGCCGGTCCTCGGATAGCTTTTGGAATCAGTGTGGCCTTTTTTGCGGGCATCCTGATAAAAGCTATTTATGACGGCTGGGTGATTATCAGACAGCAATGGGAACTCATCGTGGAAATCGGCGGAAAATATATCGGTCGGCCGCTGTCATCGGGAATACATCTTTTCTTTCCGTGGTTCGGACTTGTAAATCTTCGCTGCGCAACTTATAAAGGAACGCAGATGATGGAGCTTTGTCTCGACGATAAGATCGATAGCGATTACGGAGGAGGAAATATCCAATTCAAGGATTGTTCTTCCGGCATTAAGGCATATTTTTATTTCAAGATTGCGGATTCAAACCTGTCGACCTATGCCACCGAAGATCTGTTCGAAGCGATGAGCAAGAAAGTCGACGGACTATTAAGATCTTTTTTCGGCCTGTACAGCCTTGAAGAAGCGATCAGGATGAGGAATCTTTTTTCTCTTGAGACCGTGGCCGCCTTGACTAATTTTTGTTCGGACAATGTTTCGACCGAAGAAGAATGGAAAAATCTGAAGACGGTAGCGCAGGATGAATGGCAAGCCAGCGAATTCTTCGTTACTTTGACGAGCTGGGGCATTGAGCCGGTCAACTTGGTGATTTCGAATATTGAATTGACCCCGGAACTGGAGAAGACTAGACAAGTGATCCTCACCGCCGAAAAAGCCAAAGATGTCGCCAAAATAAGACAGGGTCAAGCCGAGATCGATAAGGGTACTACTGTCATCGAAGCGACAGCCGATAAGGAAGCTGCCATTTTGAGAGGAGAGGGAAGGGCGGCTCAGATCAAGCAGGTTACTGATGCTGGGATTCCATTGGCGCAGTTAGTTGAGTTTGAGGTTAACACCAAGAAATGGGATGCCATCAAAGAATCCAAGAGTACGGATAAGGTAATCCTGCTCGAAAGCAGTGATAGCACTGTTTCACAGAGCGCTAAGCTTGGCGCCGGTTTAAATTTGTTAAACGATAAAAAATCTGGAAAAGATGAAGACAATAGGAAAAAGGACTCTGCAGATTAACTCGAGTAGGATAGATGATGACCATACTGATATTATAGCTTCTCATCGGATTCCGAAAGAGCCATGGAAAATGCCTCAAGGAACTCTCGGCAGCCTCATCAGGATAGCGGCAGCGATAA
>JAKAHN010000120.1 GCA_021814895.1 bacterium | reverse complement strand
ATCCTTGCTCATTACCCGCTCTTATTGATAACGTGTTGTCTGTCGCGAGTTATATCAGTTATAATTAAAACAGGTCATAGAATATTAATTTTATACTAAATATAAAGTAAAAAAATGTTAATTTACATCGGCGCTGATCATAGGGGATTTATGTTAAAAGAAGTTTTGAAGTCTTATATCGGAAGCGTTGGTTATGAAGTTGTGGATATGGGTAACGAAAAACTTGATCCCAACGACGATTATCCGGATTTTGCCATAAATGTTGCCAAAGAAGTCAGCAAAGACCCTTCTCTTGGAAGAGGAATTTTGTTATGCGGTTCAGGGGTCGGCATGGATATTGTGGCCAATAAATTCAGAAACGTCAGGAGTTCTCTGTGTTTTTCTGTTGATCAGGCGATGTCTGCCAGAAACGATGACGATGCCAATGTACTGGTTCTGCCGGCGGATTTTGTGGATGAAGATAAATCTAAGAAAATTGTATCGGTCTGGCTTCAAACTCAGTTTGACGGTAAAGAGCGTCGTGTGGGGCGGATGAGAAAATTTGGAGAATCGGAGCTGAAGATAACAAATTATCTGGAATAAACGAGTTCACTGCTTTTTAATTATGCACTTGCTCTAGTTTTTATTGGATATATACTATAAACAAACAATAGTAGTAACATAAATAATTAATTATGAAAAAAACCATACTGTTTCTGGTATTTGCTATGATGTTTGTATTCTCGGGTGTTGGTAACGCTCAATCACTTAGCCCTAGTGATTTGGCTTCATTGCAAAGCCAAATTCGATCTCTCTTGCAAATGGTGCAACAGCTCCAGAGCCAAATTAATGCCATTCCTTCGACCTCAGGAGCTTCCGGTACTACATCCCCGGTAATTACTGGTAATGTGATATCTTTGCCACCAGTAAAATGGTGTCATAAGTTTGATTATAACTTAGGGCTTGGATCCAGGGGTTCTGAGGTTGCCGCACTCCAAACGGCGCTTGGAAACTTAGGTTTTAATCTTGGAACTGATGTTGTGTCTCAAACATACGGAAGTTCCACAGCATTGGCAGTCAGTCAATTTCAACTGAAATATCAAAATGAAATACTCAGGGCCGCAGGATTAACAAATCCGACCGGATTTGTTGGAATTGCAACTCGAACACAACTCAATAAATTATTTATTTGTGGTGTAACACCCACCGCAATACCGCCTGTTGGAACAATGCCTCCGGTTACAACATCATCTACTCCGGCTTCGACGACTGTCTCTACCACCAGTAGCACTATTGTCCAGAATCAGCCAGCGCCAGTTGTTGTAGGAGTTACGGTGACTTCTCCCACATCCGGCGCGCTATGGCATGTGGGAAGCACATACATAATTTCTTGGAAAGGGGGCGATTCAAGCCAGGTGGCAAGTATTTCATTTGTGCCCAGCGCTCCCCCATGCCTTTCTTTGCCACTACCGTGTATGGTTGCTCAAAAAGCGCCCTACGTAATCAGTGCTAAAACAATCAATAGCGGTTCATACGCATGGGCTATTCCAAATACCCCCTCTTTTACATACATAGGAAAGGGGAAAATAGAAGTCAATATTAGCGGCATCTCAGGGGCGAGCGGAGAGTTTACAATTACCTCAGCACCAGCGGGCATCTACTAATTTTTATACCAAAAAACGCCCTGCAAAGCGTTTTTTTGGTATAATAGATAAATGCAAATTCATGTCGGTATCAACGCTAAAAACAGAAATAGCTTTTTAAAGCAATTGGAGTCGGCTAAAGAATTTTTGCCGCCTAAAACTTGGCTTCATATTGATGTCTCCGACCCGAAATTTTCATCAATAAAATCCTACTTTTCGGCGACTGATTTGAAAAAATATTCGCCCCGGTTTAATTTTGAAGCCCATCTGATGGTTCCTGATAAAAAAATCTCGGAATATTTTAAAAAACCGTTAAAAAAAATATTTGTTCACATATCGGTGATTAAAGATTGGGCACTGTTCATAAAAGAAGCTAAAAAATCCAAAATATCATTGGGGGCGGCAATCGGTATCAATGAAGAAAAATACAAAAATAAAATTCCTAAAAGCATAAAATCAATAATGGTTTTAGCCGTTACTCCCGGACCTTCCGGCCAAAAATTCGGCAAAAAATCGTTAGAGTTAATATCTTTTTTGAGGAAAAAATATCCGCATGCTACAATTTCAATTGACGGAGGAATAACTCCTCAAGTAGCCAAAGAAGTCAAAAGGGCGGGGGCAGATGTTATTATTTCAACCTCTTATATTTGGAATAGTAAAAATCCACTAAAAGCATATAAGGAATTGAAAGCAACTTAAACAAACCATAAGCACTAAATTCTAAATTCTAAACAAATTCAAATAACCAAAATCCAAAAGTTTAAAACATTAAAATTTATAATTTTGGTATTGTTTAGAGTTTAAAAATTTCTATTATGTATTTATCTCATCAAAGAATCAAGGCATTATATGAAGTTGCCAACCGTCTTCGCGAAGATGTAATTCAAATGCTCGTTGAGGCCGGCTCGGGGCATTCTGCCGGACCTTTGGGTATGGCGGATATTTTCGCGGCGATGTATTTTTATGTGCTCAATCACAAGCCCAAAAATCCGAATTGGGAACTGCGCGATCGGCTGATACTTTCCAATGGCCACATTTGCCCGATTCAATATGCCGCTTTGGCCAGAGCCGGATATTTTCCGATGAAAGAACTGGGAACTTTGCGGAAAATAAACTCCCGCCTTCAGGGTCATCCTCATCGGGGAAGTTTGCCGGGGATCGAAACGACATCGGGCCCGTTGGGTTCGGGTCTGTCGCAATCTATCGGTATGGCGTTGGCGGCAAAATTGAATAACGAAAAGCACAGAATATATTGTATGATGTCTGACGGAGAGCATGACGAGGGAAATACCTGGGAAGCGGTAATGTTTGCCGGAAAAAATAAACTTAACAATCTGACCGCGGTTATGGACAGAAACAATATTCAGATAGACGGGTTTACCGAAAATGTGATGCCCCTGGAACCGATCCGCGACAAGTATGAAGCTTTCGGCTGGAACGTTATTGATGTTGACGGGCATAATATAGAGGAATTTATATCTGCGATTTGGGAGGCCAAGGCCGTTTATGAAAAGCCGACAATGATAATTGCCCATACAATTCCCGGCAAAGGGGTGGATTTT
>JAKAHN010000119.1 GCA_021814895.1 bacterium | reverse complement strand
GGCGAGGAAATGATGAAAAAATACAAAACTATTCATCGATGAACAAAGAGAGGGATTTAAAGCACTGGAAAGAAATGTTTGATTCGTTGACCGACCCCGAAGAACAAGCCAAAGCCAGAAGAAAAACGGAAAAAGAAAAAAGGATTAACGAAAAAAAATTAGATACAGGATTATGGGAAAAATCAAAGACGATGTTAGGGTAGGCAAAGAATTGTCGGATAAGTTGAGTAAAGTAAAGCAATTATCGGAGATTATTGTATTACATAGGGGTCAAGTTCTTGACCCATATGCTCGGCAGGCGGTTGATAATGAACAATACAAGTTGGAGTTCGAACTAACAAAATTACTGGAGGAATTTCAATTAAAAGAAGCAGATTTAAAAATAGTCGCAATGAATAAGATTGTGGAATTATTAAAATAATGTTTGAGAAAAAACTTTCGGCGCAAAACTTGAAAGAACTTCAGGAATTAACTCGATTAGTTAATGGAGAAAAGTTTAAACTAATTCAAATAATAGGGAATACAGCGTTAATTCCCAATGGCACGCAGATGGCGAGACAGCAGGAGGCGATAACATCTTTATTGGAAAATCAAAAAGCGCAATGGACGGGAACAATTTTAGCAGGTATGGGATATGCTCCAAATGAAAAAGTCAGCATAGATTTAATTACCGGTAAAATAAAAAATGTTGAATCCACAAACAGCGAAAAAGTTGTTTGAAACTCAAGAAGGAAAGGTGTTGATTGAGTTTATTAACGAGACGATTACTTCTTTAGATAAAGCGAGCGATATTAAGATGGATAACGCCGAAGAAATCGCAATTGAAATAAAAGGTCGGAAAAAAGCGATTGAAAAATTAAATGAAATTCTTTACCCGTTGCTTTTAGTGGAAAATAGTGATATAATTAGTGGCAAGAATAAGGATTATGTAGTGTAATAAATTAAAAAGGGTAATGGCTTATGAGCCCGTCAAATCGTTAATTTACGAATTAGCGAATGGTGGGTTTTTATTTTATGGCTAAACCAAAATTAGGAAGCGGAATGCGATTTAAAGCATTAAAAAAAGAGTTAGAACAAAAGGGAGCAATCAACACTGGCGCTTTAGAGGGGTGGATTGGCAGGAAAAAATACGGAAATAAAAAAATGGCGGAATTATCCGCAAAAGGTCGTAAAAATAAATAAACAAAATGGCAAGAACAAAGAAAGTTGATTCTCCTTTGGAAAATGTGTCAGAAGATTCATCCGCAGAAGAATCAAAAAAAGCGGTTGTTCTCGACAGGGCGGGCAATATTGCTCGAGAATACAACCAAGAAAATCACGGCAAGGATTATAAATCTCTTGCCAAACAATACGCCGAAAAAATCGGCGGCACAGTAGAGTAGTTTGAAAATTAAATAAAAAACTTCACACCTAACAGGAATGCCTAATGGGGTCGTTTCTGTATCCAAGGTTAGTGAAGTTTCCTTGGATACAAGAACGATCTCGTTAGGAGGTCGTTTTTTTAAAACTTCTAAAAAAATTAACGCCCAAACGGGAAAAACTATCCAAAATGGATGAAAACAAAACCCTTTCTCCCGAGGAGCTAAAAGCTGAAGAGGAGGCCTTGCGGGAAGTCAAGGAAGATGAGGTCAGGGAAAAAGTTATCGCCGAATATGGCTTCGATGAGGTAGATGATTCTGATCGCATCGACAAGTTGGTTAAAGAGCGGGTTGGTTCTCAAAAGAACTTATCCCAAGCTATCGGTCAAAAGATTAAATATCGGACCGAACTCCAAAAAAAGGAGGAGAAACCAAAAGAAGAACTTCCGCCTAAGGATCAGAAAAAAGACATTGATCCCGAGGAGTTGGATAAAACACTTGAAGAAAAAGTCCAAAAGCAACTTGAGAAAAGAGACCTTGATTCGTTGGATTATCCCGATGAATTAAAGGCCGACATTCAAAGAGTTGCTCAAATCAAAGGAATTTCCATCAAGCAAGCGGTTTCCGACCCTTATATCGCCTTTAAAATAGAGGCGGTTGAAAAGGAAAAAGAAACCGAAGAAGCCACCGCGAGTCGTACAAATAAGAAAGGCGGAAAAACTGAATACTCGCTTGATAATCCGCCGGATGTTGATGTCACAACCGAAGAAGGTCAGAAGAAATGGGAGAAATGGAAAGAGGAAATGAGAAGGAAACATCCAACTGCGTCTTTATAAGCGATTATCGTTTTACGCTTAAATTTCAGTGGCTAATTCGTTGACTTCCTTAAACCCCTATTTCTGGGCTAAAGAAGCGGAGCGTTCGCTTTTTGTTGAAAATAAAGCGCTTGCTATCGCTAACACTACGCTTAGAAATTTGGTTGCCGGAGAGGGCAGTTTGGTTTATAGGAATATTATTTCATATCCGGCGTCAACTACATACACGCCCGGTACTGATATTACCAATCAGGCAGTATCAAGTTCGTCGGAATCTCTCTCAATCGCTACTTGGCTTGCCTCCAAAGTAACGGTTGACGACACAGAAAAAAGGCAATCCATTATTGATATTGGCACAAATATCGCCAAGAAAATGATGGCTGACCACAATAACCGCATTGAGCAGGCGGTTACAGCGGAGGTTACCAATGCACAGTGGTCGTTAGATGACGGAAATATCGGCGGAACTTCAGGAGCTAATATGTCCTTGAATACTTCCAATATTCCGCAGGTCTTTATCGCGGCTGACACAAAATTAGACGCGATTGACGCTCCGAAAGCCGGAAGAACCGCCGTTGTTGGCGGACACTTCTTGGGTCTTTTGAAACTTCAACAGGCAGGAAGAAATACCGTCTTTGGAGATGGCGTAAATACAAGAGGAATAGTAACCAATCTATTCGGTTGGGATATTTTGTATTCCAACAACTTGCCGTATTACGCCAAGTTGACAATGGCGACTAATCCGACAGATGCGGATACGGTTACCATTGCGGGGGTTACTTTCACATTTAAGTCTACATTGGGAACAACGGCGGGCAATGTGAAAATAACCGGATCAGCGGCCGCCACAGTTACTAATTTTGTGGCCGCTTTGAATGCTCCAGCGACAGCAATCACCGAAGGTGCTTCGGCTGGTTATGTGGCGGTTTCGGCGGAAAATGCGTTTCTTTTAAGAGACAAAAGGAGAATTACCGCAGTGGATGGGACAACTTATCTAACAATTTCGGGTTTTGG
>JAKAHN010000118.1 GCA_021814895.1 bacterium | reverse complement strand
TTGTAAAGAATCTGCCGTTAGAGAAGTAGAATTGGATCGCCAGTTATCATCTCTAATCAAAAAAGTTTCTTTGCCCAAAGACTGGGCGGAAGAATTATTGAAAATGGCAGAAAAAGATTTCAATAATTCCGCCCCGTCTTTGACTGCTAGTGTGAAAGAGAAAGAAAACAGATTGTCGGTCATTTCACAAAAGTTAGAGCGACTTCTTACAGGTTATGTTGACCAAGTTATTGACGAACAAGATTATCGTAATCAAAAAGCAAAACTACTTTCCGAAAAGAAGTCGCTCCAAGAAGAAATGACATCTCTTTCGCACAAGCAGAATGATTGGCTCGAACCGATGAAAGAATGGATAAAAGACGCACAATCCTTGGACAAAATTGCTTCTGATGATGACCTTTTTAGCAAAAAGGTCAAAGCCAAAGAAATCTTTGGCTCGAACCTCCTCCTCGGCGAAAAACAGGTGCGCGCCAGCGCGCCGGATTTGGATTCATTTTTGGCGAATTCCCCTTTGGATTCTGGGCGAAATTCAGGCGGAAACCATTGGGACGCGCTTCGCGCGTCCCGCATGTTGGCTTCAAAAAAGCCGATAGTTTGTTATTGGTGCGCGATGCAGGACTCGAACCTGCGGCCTACTGTGTGTAAAACAGTCGCTCTAACCAACTGAGCTAATCGCGCTTATACTCATTTATACATTAAAAATCATACTGTTTCAAGTTTTTTATTGCATATACTGAACTCTTGAGCCTTATCTAATATATGATATGCTTTACTTATGAAGTTATTTGAGAGACAGAAAGCGTGTTTATTACGTAAACAAGGAAAGTCCATTAATGAGATTGTAAAAGAAGCGGGTTTGTCAAAAGCCAGTGTTAGTGGATGGGTTAGAGATATTATTCTTACTAAGGCGCAGAGAAAAAGAATATCAAAAAAAGGAAGAAGTTTTGAATCAATAGAGAGGAGAAGGGCAAGCAGACTTTTTAATGAGAAGGTAAAAAGACAGATAATTGTTGATAATGCAAAAAAAGACTATGCTCGTCTTTCTTTGAAAGAATTAAAGCTGATCGGCATTGTCTTATATTTAGGCGAAGGCGCAAAGACAATTAGAGGACTGGTTAGATTATCTAACAGTGATCCGGCAATTATAAAAATAATGATGAGGTTTTTTAGAGAAATTTGTAATGTGCCGGAAAATAAATTCAATGGCTATATACATACTTTTACGCATGCTAATATAAACAAGACTGAAAAATACTGGTCTAAAATTAGCGGGATACCGCGAAATCAATTTTACAAAACATACATAAAACCAAGCGCGGCAAGTTTACACAAGAGAAAAACCTTACCCTTCGGAACCTTTGATATTTACATCTGCGATACCAAGCTTTTTTTAACTATAATGGGTTGGATAGAAAAAATTAAGGATATTCTTTTAAAAAAATAACGCATGCCTTATATTTTTAGAAATTATTCCGATTCATATCCAAAGCTTTTTGAAGATGTTAAAGGAAAAATCCAGAAGTTGTCATCAGATAAATTAGAGATTGAACATATTGGCAGTATGGCGGTAAAGGGGTTGGGAGGAAAGGGAATCATTGATGTCTCTATTGGTATAAGAAATTGGGGACAGGACAAGGAAATTTTGAAGATTTTGAAAAAAATTGGCTTTAGACATTTTTACTCAATAGAGAGAGGGGACCTGTTTGTTAGCACTAGAAAACTTTGCGGAGAAGGAGATTATCACGTTCATATTTCAAGGATTGGAACCAAAAAATATGCTCGGACTATTGCCTTCAGAGATTTTTTGAGTCAAAATTTGTTTGAAGCGAAAAAATACCAAGAAGCAAAAAAGATGATTTTTAAAAAATGTGGCGGCGATAGAAAATTATATAAGAGATTAAAAAATAAATATTTTTTAAATTTAAATTATTAAATATGAAAAAAAGAATAGTTTGCATAATTTCCGGTCGGGTGCAAGGCGTTTTATACAGAGCATTTACAAGAGGAACGGCAAATAAATTGGGTATAAAAGGCGAGGTTGAAAACTTGCCGGACGGTACAGTGAGAGTGGAAGCAGAAGGGGAGGAGGAAAAACTGAACGATTTTCAATCCCAGCTTTGGAATGGATCGACATTTTCAAAAGTGGAAAAAATAGTTTGTGATGAATATGAAGATTTGAAGAATTATGAAAGTTTCAAAATAAAGTATATCAGATTTTTTGATCGGTTTTAATCTCACCAATTTGCAGATGAAAAAGAATAATTATTCAAAAATTAAAATAAATGTTCTCTATGAGAGCGATGAGCTTTTGGTTTTAAACAAACCGGCCGGTTTGATCACTCATCCTGACGGCCGGACAGATGAACCATCTCTTTCAGAGTGGCTCACTATAAATTATCCGAAAATAGTCGGGGTCGGCGAACCCTTTGTGAGAGACGGCTTGACGATAGAGAAGCCTGGCATTGTTCATCGGCTTGATAGGGAGACATCTGGCGCGATTGTCGTCGCTCGGACCAAAGAATCTTTTTTAAATCTAAAAAAGCAGTTTCAAGACAGAGAAGTGCGGAAACTTTACAACACTTTTGTTTGGGGTGAATTAAAAAATGACGAAGGGAAAATTGACCGGCCAATCGGTCGCAGTCGAAGCGATGCCCGACTTTGGTCGGCTCAACGCGGAGCGAAAGGCACATTGCGGGAAGCGATGACCATGTACCGGGTTTTATGGAGAGGACAGGGAGTTTCTTTTGTGGAAACCGAACCAAAAACAGGAAGAACTCATCAAATCAGGGTGCATTTCAAGGCTATAAATTATCCGGTTATTTGCGACAGGCTTTATTCCCCAAAACGCGGCTGCGCTCTTGGTTTTGGCAGGACGGCTCTTCATTCAAGGAAGATTGAATTTAAAAATTTAACAGGCGATACCGTTTCAATCATCGCGCCTTACCCAAAAGATTTTCAACAAGCGATGACCGAACTAGGTATTAGGTTCTAGGCGTTTTTAATACAAAATATAAATATCAAAATGCATAAGTTCAGAAACATTTGAGACTACTTAATTTCCCCCAATTACGAAATACTCCAAACAACATAATCTGATACAATACAAGAGCGGCCGACAGGCCGCTCTTGTATGTTGAAAACCGAAATCACAATTTACAACACTTTGCGAAATGTTGTCACTAAAGTATATCACATT
>JAKAHN010000117.1 GCA_021814895.1 bacterium | reverse complement strand
CATACCAACGGGAATTCCAGCTCGTTTTGGACGAACTGTATTTCCTCCTGAAAGATGAAGACCTATTGGCAAAAATTAATTATCTCGGGCAAGAAAGCGGAGCTTTACGAATACGAAGCGCCTATTTACGTTGGCAAAAGGAAAAAGAAGAGAAAGCCCGTCAAAAAGCGAACCAAACAAGAGGTGGCGGCCGAAGTCAAAAACAGCGAAGAATGCAAATTTAAAATGGAAGTGATGAGGCGCTTCTCTTTGCGTCGCACCAGAGCGAGAATAGTCCGCCTGGTCGATTCAAATCCCGACCTAAAAGTTTTTATCACTCTGACTTTTAAAGAAAACGTTCGAGAATTGAGCGAGTCCAACATAATATTTAAAAAATTCATCAAAAGACTGAAAAGAAAAAGAAAAGACTTAAAATATTTGGCCGTGCCGGAATTTCAAGGACGCGGCGCCGTTCATTATCATCTTCTGGTTAATTTCGAAATGGCCAACGACGAGCTGGCGGCCATTTGGAATCAAGGTTTTGTTATGATAAATCGAGTAAAGCATATCAATCATCTTGGCCTTTATATCTCCAAATATGTCGGCAAAAATTTGTTCGATATTCGTTATTTCGGAATGCGCAAGATCTTGGCTTCCAAAAATCTGGAGCAACCGATTATAATTACCGCTTTAAAAGAAATAAAAGAATTTGTCGCTAATGCTATCGGTAATATTCCGCCTTTGTTTGAAACATTTTATAGCTCCGATTGGCTGGGAATAATCCGATACCGGCTATACGGCTAAAAATACCTTTGATTAAAACATAGTCGCGAGGACTGTGTATGAACATAAAAAAAGAGCACGTCGATAAATTTATCGGCGTCTACGAAAAAACGTTCCACGAGAAAGTCGCTTATAAAGAAGCGTTCGAGCAATGTCTGCAATTAGTTCTTTTACTTAGCACCATTTATCATTCCATGACTCCCGATGATTTTAAGCGCGTTCAAGAAAGACGCCGAAAAACCGGCGATTTATAGGGTCTTGAAATAATGGGTGGCTGTGATATTATATAGATAGCACCCAACAGAATAATAACCGTCAAAGGATTTTTTATACTCATCCCCAAAAAGGGGCGGTTCTGCCGACGAGTATTGCCTTTGGCGATATTCTGTTGGGTGCTCAGGGCCGTCCCTTTTTGTTATGAAAAAATCAAAAATCACAAAATCAAATTTGGAGGGCAACACCCTTCTGAATATGGCTGAAGCTTTAAACGAGATTCGGATTGATTTTGAATTGCCCGACGAACATTTAGACCGTGAGGATAAAGCGAAAGTATTGAAAGACATCAGAGACGATTTAACCGATATTTTTTGGAATTACAAACTTGTTAAAAAAAATAAATATGCAACCGACGACAAGTAAAATTAAATATTTGGCTTATGTCCGAAAATCAACCGAGGGCGACGAACGCCAGGCTTTATCGATAGACAGTCAAAAAGATAAAGTCCGGGAGTTTTTTAGCGGTCTGGAAATCGTCGATGTGCTTGAAGAAAAGCACACCGCCTTTAAGCCTTACAGCCGTCCGGTCTTCGCCGAGATGATCAAAAGAATATCCAGAGGCGAAGCGCAAGGAATTATCGCCTGGCATCCGGACAGATTAAGTCGCAATGAAATAGACGCCTCGACTATCACTTATATGGTTCGCACCGGATTGATTAAAGACTTAAAATTCGGTTCCTATAATTTCGACAATTCCCCCGAAGGCATAATGATGTTGCAAATGGCACTTAGTCAATCGCAATATTTTTCTTCTAAACTGGGCAAAGACGTAAAACGCGGATTGGAAAAGAAATTTGAAATGGGCTGGCAGCCCAATATCGCGCCGGAGGGTTATATAAATAAGCGCGACGATATTAAAGGTTTGAGCACGATAATTGTCGACCAAGCCAAATTTCCGCTCTTACGAAGGGCTTTTGACACCATGCTGACCGGCACTTATACTGCGCCGCAAGTGTTGGATATAATGAACAATGAATGGGGTTTTAAGACCAGGAGATTTAAGAGTCGGGGCGGCGGGCCGATGTCCAGAAGTGCTTTATATCGTATTTTTACCAGTCCTTTTTACGCCGGCATTATCAATTACAACGGTAAGGAAAACAAAGGCAAACACAAGCCGATGATTAGTCTGGAAGAATACGATAAGATTCAAGTTATCTTGGGACGAAACGGAAAACCGAGAAATCAAAAAAAAGACTTTGCTTATACTGGGCTGATACGTTGCAAGGAATGCGGCTGTCTGATAACGGCCGACCTAAAACATAAGGTTATTAAATATACCAAAGAACTGAGAAGTTATACTTATTACTGTTGCACCCGCAAACGTAAAGATTATGCTTGTCATCAGGCGGCTATAACAAAAAACGACTTGGAACTGCAAGTCGAGAAAGAACTGGAAAAATATCAAATCAGACCGGAGTTTTTAGATCTCGGCCTGGAAATAATCGAGGAACTTAAAAACGAAGAACAAGAAAAAGACTTGGCCGTTAAAAACAACGCGGGCAAATCGGCCGACGCCTTAAAAGAGGAAATAAAAAATCTGACTAAAATGCGCTGCCGTAATCTTCTCGGGGATGAGGAATATACGGAATCAAAAAATGAATTAATAAGAGAGCTGTCTAAACTTGAAATTAATAATACCGATTATAATTTTGAAGAAAAAGTTATAAAAATTACCAAAGAAACTTTTGAGCTCGCCATTCATGGACGCAAACAATTAATGGACGGCGACAACGAAACCAAAAGAAAGGTGCTGACAACTTTAGGCTCGAACTGGACTTTGGAACATAAAAAACTTGAAATGTTAGCTTATAAATGGCTTGAGCCGATACAAAAATCGCAAACACTCCTTAACGACGAAATAGCAAGGTTCGAACTGAGAAATGCCCCCATAACAAAAGGACGGAGTGAGCTTTTAGACTCGCTTCGTCCCGTTCTGCGGAGAGGGTGGGATTCGAACCCACGGTACCCGTGAAGGTACGACAGTTTTCAAGACTGTTCCATTCGACCACTCTGGCACCTCTCCTATCTGAACCGACGGACTTCAATTTTCTAAAAACCACTCTAGCATGTTTTTTGTTAATTTTCAATAAAAATGATAAAATAACAACAAAACAAAGTAAAGGCATAAAAATATGTTCAATATCCTTAATCTATTCAAAAATATTCCTG
>JAKAHN010000116.1 GCA_021814895.1 bacterium | reverse complement strand
CGGAAAAATAGAAAAAGTCGGAATCTATAAAACTTTCCATAAAAAAATGTGGATTGTGGAGGCCACTATTTCGGATGAAACCGGAAAAGTTAAAGCCGTTTGGTTTAATCAAAAATTTCTGATTAACACTTTAAAAGAAGGAAAGTTTGCCAACTTTGCCGGAAAACCGATGCTTCAGGGAAAACACCTGACATTCCAAAATCCAATGTTTGAGATGGTTGCCGATGAGTTCCAGGAAACTCGCCATACCGGACGGCTAGTTCCGGTCTATCCCCAAACGGAAGGGGTCACATCAAAAATGATACGTTATGTGGTCAGTAAAATATTGCCTGATTTTGCCGACAGTTCCGAATTTTTGCCGGAAAACGTAGTTCAAGAATTTAATTTTCCATCCCTATCCGATTCATTTGCCCAGATCCATTATCCCGACACAATCGAACAGGCGCAAGAAGCGGAAAAAAGATTTTCGTTTCAGGATTTATTTTTATTACAAATAATCAACGCCTCCGAACGAGAACATCTCTCAAAACAAGATGCATATTCTTGCAACTATTCTCCGGAATACATAAAAAAACTTTTTTCATACATTCCCTTTGAACTTACTCTCGCTCAAAAAAAATCACTCTATGAAATTTTAGAGGACTTAAAAAAAACGCACCCGACAAGCCGCCTGCTTCAGGGAGACGTCGGCTCGGGAAAAACCATCGTTGCTGCAATTGCGTCATTAGTTGTTGCTAATAACGGCAAACAATCAGTTTTGATGGCCCCAACCGAAGTTCTTGCCAGACAACATTATGAAACTTTTAAAAATTACTTTTCCGCCCAAGGCGGACCCGCCTCGGGCGGGGAGGAGGACTTACTATCTTGCGGAGTCGCCCTTCTTACCTCCGCCCAAACACTATCTTTCCATGGAGACGGGCTGGAAACCGAAGCTCCAAAAAAAGAACTTCTCTCTCAAATTAAATCCGGAAAAATAAAAATAGTAATCGGAACTCATTCGGTAATTCAAAAAGGAGTTGAATTCAAAAATCCGGCATTGGTGGTAATTGACGAACAACATCGTTTCGGAGTAAATCAGCGCGCATTGCTCACACGCGGATATTCACAGATTAATACACGGATAAAAACGGATGATGCCAAACCGAACTTAATTTACGAAGATCTTACATACAAAATAAGAGGAGCGCTATTTAATGTTTACAATCAAATTGGATCGGGTCATAAAGAAGTTATTTATCACAAAGCACTACTCGAAGAACTACGGAGCAAGAGAATTACTTTCGATACTGAAAAATCCATCACAATAAAATATAACAATAAAAAGGTTGGCGCGTATAAACCAGACCTGATAATAGAAAATAAAATAATATTAGAATTGAAAGCATTGCCATTTATTGGAAATATTGAAAAAAGACAAGTATGGAATTATCTTAAAGGTTCTGAATATAAATTAGCCCTATTGGTGAATTTCGGAAATGTAAAACTAGAAATACAAAGGATTATTTACGACAAAAATTATGATAATCCGAATAAATCCGAGTCTAATCAGAGTAAATCCGAGTTGGTGATACCACACCTGTTGAGTATGAGCGCCACGCCAATACCAAGAACTCTCGCCTTAACCGCATTTGGAGATTTGGATTTATCCTTGATAAATGAACTGCCAAAAAACAGAAAACCAATTATCACCAAAGCCGTAACCGCAGCTAATCGCCAGAAGGCATATGATTTTGTCACTCAGCAAATAAAATCCGGAAGACAGGCTTTTGTTATTTGTCCGCGGATAGAACCGCCCGATCCGGAAGCTCCCCTGACCGGCCGCCAGTTATTTAATTTGGAAGTAAAATCGGTTAAAGAAGAAACGGAAAAATTATCCAAAAAAATATTTCCTAATTTCAAAATCGCCTCTTTGCACGGACGAATGCCCGCCCGAGGTGGGTCCGCCTTGGGCGGAAAGTCTAAGTCGGAAATAATGAAAGCGTTTAAAAATCACGAGTACGACATTCTGGTTTCCACTTCAGTAATTGAAGTTGGCATAGACATCCCCAACGCTACCGTAATGCTTATTGAAGGTTCCGAGCATTTCGGCCTTTCCCAGTTATATCAGTTTAGGGGGCGCGTGGGCCGAGGAGAGCATCAATCATATTGTTTTTTGTTTTCGGATATCAATTCAAAAACAACCGCTTACAGAATGAGAGCACTGGTAAACGCCAAAAACGGATTTGAGCTGGCAGAAATTGATTTGAAATTAAGAGGTCCGGGTCAATTTTTGGGACAAGAGCAATCTGGACTGCCCGATTTGGCAATGAAAGCCATTCAAAATCCTCAGCTGGTCCAGACCGCCCGAGACAGCGCTTATGAAATTATAAAATCCGATCCGGAGCTTGAAAGTCATCCCTATCTGGCCGCCTACGTTAAAATGTTCCGCGACCAGGTGCATTTGGAGTAGTAAAACCTAAAAAAATAGGACATCAGGCATAAAAGCTGTGCAAATAGTGCGGTTGCCTTGGATATTTTTGGTTCTATTATTAAAACCAAAAATATTTTTGACTTAAACCATCAGGCCTCTATACTTATTTCAGCACCCAAAGGAGACGCTCGTGATAAAAGACGGGCCCCAGCTAATATTGATAATCGGACCAATGAAAAGCGGGAAGTCGGGAGATTTGTTCAGCTTTTTTGGACCATTGGGGTTCAGTAATGTCCCATGGACGGCTTATATGCCTTCGCGGAATACAAGAGACAATACTATTTGGTCCAGAATGGGCCGCGGCGGAATCAGATTCGACCAATCGAAGGTCTATAAAGTGGACACTCTCGATATATCCCTGGAAACTAACGATAAGGTAATTGGCATTGATGAAATCCATATGTTTGACCCGAACCAAGCGGAAATAATCGGGAAACTGCTTGCTCAAGGCAAAGACGTTGTTGCAGCCGGATTGGATATGGATTATCGGGGAGTTGTTTATGACATCATCACTCGTTTGATAATGATTGGTCCCGATGAAATAATCATCCATCAGGCCGTGTGCGATGTATGTAAACAGTGGAATGCCCATTTTACACAAATTCTGCATAACGGAATTCCGGTTTTGGAGGGATTGCCATCCATCATTCCAGACGACAAAACACACGAATACGATTATCAGTCACGATGCCGAGAGCACTTTGTCAGAAAGTAAATCACCAATTTATCGGTGATTTTTATTTTTAAGGATAG
>JAKAHN010000115.1 GCA_021814895.1 bacterium | reverse complement strand
TTAGTATTGAATTATAAATGTCAAAAAAACAAAACCATAAGCTATATTACTGGGGTAATTTTGTTTTTAACATTAGTTGTTTTTCTTGCTCTTGTATATACATTATATAGTTTTTCTTATGTGAGTTTTCCTTAAAAATTTTATTAGTTTAAAAAAAACAATATGCAAAAAAAATTCTTTTTTGTTTTAATAATCGCGGTGTTTTTTGTCGGGTATCGTTCTGTTCAGGCAATAATGATGGTTCCGTATTTTAATATTAATATTGTGGAACAAAGTGTTGGAGGTGATGGTGTTTTTGATTTCCATTACAGCACAGAGTTTGAAAATGGAGACTTCCAGATACAAACCGAAAATGGCACTGGATCATATTTAACCAGCGTTACCGGCTTTTCTGGAACATATGTTTCTTTGGTAGAGACTCCAATCGTTGGTTGGAAAAATACAGGAGTGTCTTGCGTGAGTGATGAGCCTTTGGTTAAAACTTACCAAATAGAAAATGGTGTTACAATCAAGGCTTACCCGTATTCTTCCATTACTTGCACATTTACAAATATCAAAAAGGCCGATAAGCCGGACCCAGTGATTATTATTCCCGGAATTTTAGGTTCGGCTGAGAAAAATGGTGTGTGGGTGATTGACCCAATTTTTCATACTTATGATGATCTGATCAATACTTTAGTTGCCAACGGTTATGAAAAAGACAAAGATTTATTCGCATTTCCTTATGATTGGCATAAATCGAATGTTGTGACCGAGGTTCAGCTTCGCGATAAAATCGCCGAGGTTGAATCAATTTGTAATTGTAACAAAGTGGATCTGGTCGCCCACTCAATGGGTGGTCTAGTAGCCCGTTATTATATTCAGTCGCCTTTATATATGCATGATGTGGACCAGTTGATTTTTCTTGGAACGCCACATCTTGGGGCACCGAAGGCTTATTTACCTTGGGAAGGGGCAGAGATGCCGAGTGGTATTATCAATCAAGGTATAAAAACATTATTATGGTGGGATGCTAAAAAACAAGGGTTAAGTTTATTTGATTATATTCACCAAAGTGTTATTTCTCTTGCGGAGTTATTGCCAGTATATGATTATTTGAAAATAAAAAATACTAATGAGGTAGAACAGTATCCAAGTGGTTATCCCAGGAATTATTTTTTAGAGAATTTAAATACTAATGTTTCAAAACTTCTAGATTCGGGTGTTAAATTAACAAATATTATTGGCAATATAGAGAATTCAACAATTGTTTCAATAACTGTTGCGACATCGACAAAAATTGGTCTATGGGAAGACGGCTATGCAGACGCCTTGAATTATGGGGAGGGTGATGAGACTGTTCCCATAAATAGCTCAAGTTATATAGATATAGATAAATATATAATTGAGGCAGATCATACCAGTTTACCGTCAAAGGCAGAAGGTTTGGTGTATGAAAAATTAACAGGAAAGAGTGTCCAAAATGATGTTCATCAACAGGAAATTAATGAAGCGTTGCTTATAAAAATATTTTCCCCGGCCGATATTCAAGTTATTGCTCCCGATGGCAGTATTATCGGCAAGAATTTTTCGACAGGGCAGGAAATCAATCAAATCCCGGGCGCTTTCTATTCCGGCTTTCAAACAGAGGATGAATACATAACTATTCCAAACCCTTTGCCGGGAAATTATACAGTCAAGACTGTTGGTACTGGTTCCGGTAGTTACACTGTGGCAACAGGGTTGGTTTCAAATGATGGTTCTGAAGAAAAAGAAGTTATTGGGACAACAAAGCCCGGTTTTGTTGCCAATGTTGAGGTGGGCGTTTCTGATGGTGGTGTTTTAGATGTTTTGCCTCCGGACAATCAGGCAATTACTCCTGACTCTGTAATTGCCGACATTGAACTCGCTTACAGCAATGGTTGGTTAAATGGAAAAAAGACCAAAGAAAAATTGATTAAAGAAATTAAGGCGATAGTTAAGGTGGAAAAGAAAATTGAAAAACTGGAGACAAAAGTAAAAGGCAAAAATCTTGAAAAGAGAGTTATAAAACTGGAAACTAAAATTGATAAAGTATTGGCAAAAGCCCTAGAAACAGAATTAAAGTTGTATAATAAAGGAAAGATTTTAACCGACGAAGGATTTAATCTGATAAAAAACGATATTGAATTATTAATTTTAATTTATTAGATATGAAAATATTGAAAAATGTTTTTTTCATCTTTCTTGTTGTTATTTTTAGTTATTTACTTAGTCATCCGTTTGGAAATATATACGCAACTATTTTCCACGATCACGGCTCTTTTGTGAATGCGGTGGTAATTGCGGGGGCTCCGTTAGTCTATATATTATTTATCCCCTTTATTTTTACTGCCTTCGGCGACAAAAAAAAATATTGGTGGATATGACTAAGTTTACTGCCTGCAATAGTTACGGTGGTTTATTTAGATTGGCCGCATATTTATTTTTGGATAATTGCAGGTCTTCTCGGCGGGCTCATTGGTTTGGGTGTCAAAAAAATAATTGTCGCGTTCAAATATTGAAGTCTGACTTCAATGAGCGTTGTTGACAGTTGTCATTTTCAGTCCTATTATCTCGGCAGTTTACGGAAGCACCGTTATGAAATTGCGACAAATTACAACGAAGGTTTTGGAAAAGTTCGGTGAACTTTTTGGAGAAGGGTGGTGGTTGGCATTGGTTCTTACCATTATGGCGTCCGGTTGCCTGGTGGCCGGTTTGATGAAAGGTAACACCAATCTGGTGTGTGATGCCACCGTCATTGTCGCCGGGCTTGTGATGACAGCGTTTTTTTTGAAGGTGTTCAACGCCGTTGATAAATGGTTGGCGCAAAAAGAAAGAGATGCCGATCGCAGTTCGGATGAGGCAGAATAATTTTCATTTGGCCGTTCGGTTTTGTCCGCGCGGTTTTTTTCTGTCCGCTTCATTGAAGTCAGACTTCAATGTAAAGAAAATCCCCCGAGTGGATGCTGGGGGGGGATGAGGGGAAAATGGCGCAGTCAGGGCGGTTTAGGCGTTGATACACCCTTTGGTTTGCTTGCTTTTTTTGAGGTAGTATCGTGAATCGCGTTTGCAACCTGTCGGGTTGTGACGAATTGGCGAGGGTCTGGAAAGTGTTTTGTAAGCAAAGACAATTCCTTACCCTTTTTTCCCCTTCTGAATTCTTCAAGAAAAAACTGTACTGGTCTTACCATAACCTTACGATTTAAACTACCATGATATTAATGCATATCCACCGGTTATTCAATAGCCTATTGACCTTCAAACGCTC
>JAKAHN010000114.1 GCA_021814895.1 bacterium | reverse complement strand
TTTTTCCTCGGATATGACAATACACAAAGCATCCGTACGCTCGGAAAGCCCTAGCGATGAACGATGTCTTGTCCCTAAGTGTTTAAGTTTTTCATAGTCATCACGCTCGGATAACGGCAAAACGACCCCAAACCTTTTGATAACGTCCTGATCTATAACTACGGCGCCATCATGTCCCGGAGTGGATGTATCAAAAATGCTCAATAAAAGGGGCTCGGAAACCTTGCCGTCAAGCTCAAAACCTCCCGAAACAAACGAGTCGATTGACTCTCTTCCGGGTAAAACAATTATCCCGCCCATCTTTCTTTTGGCCATTATAAAAGCCGACGATACGATTGTATGTATGATGCCGGACTCAATACTCGCGGCGTCTCCCTCTCCTTTTTTAAATCTCTTTCTTATGGAACCGATATTTATCCACTCAACAAAGCGCCGCAATTCTTTTTGAAAAACAATTACCAAAATTACCACAATCCCTCCAATAAGAGCGTTTATGATGCTCAAAATAGTATACAAATCAAGCCAAACGGCAATAAGATAAAGCAATATAAACCCGACAATGCTGGTAACGACGATTGATGTGGTTTTTGTTTTCTTAAATAAATATAAAAAACCGCCAATTATTATTGCGGTCAGGAAAATATCCAGACCATCCTGTAAGGAAAATGTGGAAATCACCGAAGTAAACATAGATATCGGATTGAAATTTTCTAATAAAGCGAGTAATTGAGTATAATCCATTGTTTATTTATTTCATTATAACACAAAAAAATATAACCGCTTGCTTTTATAGGCGGTCATTCGATTAAGCGCAAAATAGTCGTCACACAACAATAATAACGTAAGATTGACACATTGTCTATTTATTAGTATTCTGTAATAAGTAAAAACCGGAGCAAGACATGCCCGAAGAACATCGAGAAGGCGGCGTATGCGGATGTGTTGTTCTCATTTTAGCGCTTAATATCCTTTTTGGAGGCATCTGCACACAATACACGGTCAATTTTTGGGGAAGCAAAATCAAAAAGGAGCCGATTCATGCTCCCTTCGTCCCCTGCGCGATCGCCGGACTGTTTCTTGGTGAATTCACTGTCCCTATCGCCGCGGCCACTCTGATTATCGACAAAACGCACATCCTCTAACCCGCAATAAGCGGGATTTTATTTTGTTAAAATAATTACTCCTTTTTTTGTAACCGCGACTGTATGTTCAAACTGAGCCGTCAAACTACCGTCGGCGGAAGAATAACTCTCGTCTTTATTCTGGATTATTTGTTCACAAGAAATGGAAAACATAGGCTCTATGGCAATAACCATACCCTCTTTTATCTCCGGACCAGTCCCCTTTTTACCGTAATTTAAAATAACCGGATCCTCGTGTACCTCATAACCGACCCCGTGCCCTGTAAGGCCTCTTATAACGCGAAAACCGTCCTTTTTAGCCTGCTTTTCTACAACATAACCAATATCACCTATATGCCTTCCCGCCTTAACCACGGCCAAAGCAGCCTCAAGCGCTTTTTTAGTAGAAGCCATAAGACGCCTCGCCTCCGGTGAAGTTTTGCCTATACCGACAGTTACGGCCGAATCCGTCATAAGCCCTTCATAAACAATGCCCATATCTATTTTTAATATATCTCCGGAACGCAAGATATAATCCCTGGGAATTCCATGGACCACAACGTCATTAACCGAGAGACAAAGCGCCGCAGGATATGGCCTTTCGGCTCCCTCCGGTTGATACCCTAAAAACGACGGCCTTGCTCCGGCATCTTTAGACAACTTTCTGGCCATCTGTTCCAGCTCAAGCAAATTAACTCCGACATCAGCTTTTTTTTCTAAAATTTTCAAGATGTCGGAAAGAATTTTTCCCGATTGCTCCAGGATTTCTATTTCACTTTCACTTTTTAAATGAATCATTGATTACTGATTTGATTTTTTCGAACACCTCATACGGCAATACATTAGCATTAATGCCGTTAATTACGAATTTTCTTTTTTTCAATTCCTCCAAAATTGGCTTAGTCCTGTTGGCAAACTCCTGGAGGCGGACAACCATTACTTCCGGTTTATCCAGCGTCCGCTTTCTCAACGTTCCGCCACAAAACGGGCATCGCGTCTGTTTTACTTTAAGCACGCTCAACAACTGCATGCCGCAGACGGAACAAATCATTCTGCCTACGTTTCTGGCGATTGCCTTTTTGGAATCCACATTAAGCAGCAGCACTACGATATTTTTTTTGCCATAAAGTTTTTCGAGCGTTTCAATCAGGCCTGTATTTTTTGAATCGCCGAATGCCTCAAAAAAAGTCCTGGGAGAACCGCTGAAAACCAGACTTTCCCCGATTTTGGCCAATTCCTTTATTTTTTCTTTCATCATCTTAAGCACGACCGCCGGTGTATTTAATTTTCCGGTGTCAAAAAGCACCTGCTCGCGCCTGACGATGGGGTCTTTTTGCCTTTTGGGATCATGCCAAATCCCCTCAAGAATCCTTCCCGTATCGAAATGGAATAATTCGTATTTATCCGCAAGCAAATCCGCTTGTGTTCCTTTTCCCGACCCCGGCGGTCCCATAATTATGACCACTTTCTTATTGATAGGTAATGTAGACATAAAAATATTCTACTCCAAGCGATAAAAATATTCCACAAAAAATCTCCGACAAAATCGGAGATGATCAAGATGGATTATCTTTTGTCGCAGGCAAAGGCAAAGTAAAAAATCGTAAAGATTACCACAACAACATAAGGAATTAATGCGGCGAAAAGCAGTGTCCAGAAAAGGCTGTTGGTTAATTGGAGTACTACAAATACGGAAATACTAGTCCCAAAAAGCGCCGCTAACGCAAATAACTTATATATTCCTCTCAAATATCTGCTGGTGCTTTCCATCCATTTTTGGAACTTGCCATCATAAAAAAACAGAACAATAACAGCAAAAACTACGTCAAATGCATACAACATCAGAAGTAGTGCGATAGCAACCCTATTTTGCATGTTTGGAATGAACTTTTGAACAATTGAGTAGATAATAACGGTCAAAAGCGGAATTCTCCAAAGCAATGCTTTTTGACGCTCACTCATTTTTAACCTCCCTTTCCGGTTTTCAACTGCATTCAATGCTGATATATTTATATAACAACAATTAAAATTAGTCAATGTTATAAAAAATTGGCGATTAGCCAATTTTCTGTTACCCAACTTTATAAGAATATATCTTTAGGCGCGAAACTCACGCATCCGCCTTGGGCGGAGAGTACAAAGTTGAGCGCTAAAGATATATAC
>JAKAHN010000113.1 GCA_021814895.1 bacterium | reverse complement strand
GCTCGGTGGCGAGAATATCAATTAAAAAAGAGTTTACAGAAGAGAAAAATTTTTTTCAAAAAATTAAATTTCATTCCCGGGTAGCGCAGCGGTAGCGCAGTTGGCTGTTAACCAATTGGTCGTCGGTTCGAATCCGACCCCGGGAGCTAAAATAAAATACCAACACATAAAGTGGGTATTTTATTTTAATTTTCTGTTGTTGGATTCGAACGGGAAAGAAATCAGCTATACATAGCTGATTTTTTAGTTCAAACGCTTGGTGATAGAGATTGGACACTCGAACCAAACAGTACTTCCATTCAAACGTCGCCAGCGACAGCTAACAAGTTCCCGTCGCCTTGCACACGAAACGGTTCTTTGGTAGAATATTATAGGAAGAGTTGGTTGCAACAAATTTATATTAAAATATTTCATAAAATAAGAATCAAAGGTCAAAAAAAATAATTTAATAAAAAATCTATGAGAAAAATTAAAAATCATCTAATATTTATTACGTCTTCTTTGGTATTGGTAATTGCCGCAGTTGTTTCCTTTTCTTTTTTTACCATAGCCAAAGCGGAACAAAATCAGAAAATTGGAGAAAATAGCGCTAGTACTACAAAAAATGCGTCTGATGATAAAAGTAAAGTTGAAGCTGACGAAAATAAAAATTCAACCGATGAAGACGTGGACAATGAAGAAAAGGACGATGAGCAGTTTGATAACGAGGAACATTTGAATAAAGAGGAAGATTTTAGGCACGGATTATTGGAAGTTGCTGACAGGGAAGATCATGATGAAGATAAAAAAGATGGGGAAGAAATCAGGGAGATTGCATACGAGCAGGAAAAATCAGCCAGCACAACCGTCCATACTATAAAAAAAATTGAACATAGAAATAAAATACAAACATTTTTGTTTGGCACTGATTATAAAAATTTGGGGGCTTTGAGAAGTGATATTGTCCAAACTCGAAACAGGTTGGATAAATTAGATAAATTGGCTGAAGGGCTACAAAATGCCACCGACACCTTGAAAATTCAGGTTCAAAGTCAAACAATGGAACAGGAAATGACAAAATTAGAGAATTTTATTAAGGAGCAGGAGAATAAATTTAGTTTGTTCGGCTGGCTTATAAAAATGTTCAATCAATAATTGGATAACAGATATTGATTAGCTCGAAGCCGTCTCTTCAAAGGGGCGGCTTCGGTTTTACAAGTTTTTCCTGATGAGGATGAGAATCGAACTTTTATAATTTTTATACTCATGTTAAGCTAAAAGCGTTCTTATTCTAAAGCTATAATTTATATGCAAAAAGAATTAAGCCTTATAAAGGAGTTCCACACAAAGTTTCATCAGCCGATACTAAGGGGGGCCTTCATTGATTCCACAAAATAGAAATGATAAATGGTGACGGTTTTTTCAAAGCTGATATTCAAAAAATTCTTGATAACTAATAGTAGTTCTTGGCCAAAAAAGTCCACCAGTTGTCCAAATTAGCACTCAGTTACATTACATTTTTCTTGAATTGTGATACAATGTACGCATTGAACAGTCCAAAAAAATACATAAATTTGATTACAAAAATTCGAATTATGATAACAATATTTTTTATCATTGGTGCGAAGTATCTAATTATCGTGGTCGCAGTTATCGCAGGATTATTTTTTCTCAAGCAGCCGGGATCAATACAAAATCAAATACTAATTCTCAGTATTATTGCCTTGCCGGCAATCTACCTAACCGCAAAGATTGGCGGCTGGCTTTACTATGATCCTCGCCCCTTTGTTCAGGGTAATTTTTTACCGCTCATTCCTCACACGCCTGACAACGGTTTCCCATCTGATCACGTCCTTTTGGGAGCGGCGATTGCTTGTGTGCTCTATCCGTTTAGCCGCACTGTCAGCCTTACTCTATTGATGCTGACAGGAATAATAGGCATATCAAGGGTATACGTGGGTGTCCATCATTCGATAGACATAATGGGGAGCGCCCTGATTGCCGCGGTTGTAACTATCATAGTTTATCAATTTATCAAATCGACCTATGTCTACCGCCGTTCCTCTTAAAGACAGGAAAATTGTTGTAATCTCTTTTCTTCTGATTTCGGTTGTTTTTATTCTAGCTCTCAATTTTTATTTTTTTGAACGGACACAGTACGCTTTAATAGCGGCAGTCACAGCCGGCCTTTTGCCGCTGGCATCTGATTTGCTGTTTGCATTAAAGAAAAAAACCTTAGATTTAGGTTTTCCCATCCTCATCACCGTTGTCATTCTCCTGTCTCTCGGTCACATTAGAACCGCCGCCATATTTGTAGCGCTCATTCTCAGCGGAGAACTTTTTAAGGAGTATATTTTTGAGCGCGTCCAAACTTCCATACGAGAAATTTCACATTCTTTGCCCGATACGGCATTGATTAAAAAAAACACGGTGGTACAAGTCAAAATTTCCGATATTCATAAAGGCGACGTCGTCGTTATTAAAAGCGGGAGCCGGTCACCGGTTGACGGCAGATTGTTAGCGCGTTCAGCCTCTTTTGATGAATCGGTAATTACCGGCGAATCAAAGATGATTGAGAAGAAAAATGGCGACACGATATTGGCTGGCTCAATTAATCTGGGAGATTATGTCGAGATGGAGGCGCTTGATGTTAGCGCCAACTCCACGATTGCCCAATTACATCAACTGGTGGTTGAGGCTCAATCAAACAACGCGCCTCTATCACATTTTACTACCCGATACGCCGAAATAACGAGTGCGGTCGCGTTGTTGCTTACCGTTCTTTTGTTTTTAATTAGCCATAATTTACTTCAATCCCTAGCTCTTTGGATTGCCTTAGTACCCATGATTTTCGCCATCATTGTGCCAGTAGCCACTACCGTGGGCATTAGCCTCTTGGCCAAAAGAGGTATTTTAATTAAAAATCCTGGAGCGTTGGAAAACCTAACTAAAATTACTACAATTGTATTCGATAAAACCGGCACCCTAACGGAAGGGCGGCCCGAGGTTCAGGAAATTATTGTGTATGCTTCATTAAATCAAAATGATTTATTACAATTGGCCGCCAGTGTTGAACAGTATTCGGAGCACGAATTGGGCAAATCAATTATTAAGAAAGCGCAAGAACGGCAATTGACACTGCAGACGATTATTGAACCACATGTTTTAAAAGGCCAAGGCATTGTCGCCACGTGGAATAAAAAACAAATTCTTATTGGTAACAGGCAACTGCTAAGTGAGTTTGGCGTGGATATTATTAGTGACATACTGAACGAGGTGCAGAACAAAGAAGATCAGGGCAATTCGGCCATTTTTG
>JAKAHN010000112.1 GCA_021814895.1 bacterium | reverse complement strand
GATGTGAGCAACGTTGTTTTCTCCGTATTTTTCGCGCAAATAACCCATTACTTCGTCGCGGCGAATATCGGTAAAATCCATATCGATATCGGGCATTTCTATTCTTTCGGGATTTAAAAATCTCTCAAAAAGCAATTCATATTTTATGGGGTCAACATCGGTTATCCGCAAAATATAAGCAACTATGCTTCCGGCTGCGGAACCTCTTCCTGGGCCGACCACTATTTTTCGGTCTTTGGCCCAGTTAACAAAATCTTGGACTATCAAAAAATAGTCTGCAAAGCCGGTTTTTTCTATAACACCCAGTTCATAATCCAACCTGTTTTTTATTTCGTCATCCAGAATCGGATAGCGGGCGGCAATCCTTTCGTCAATAATTTTTTTGAGGAAAGAAAAACTCGTGAATCCTTCCGGAAGCGGAAATTCGGGAAGCAGTGTTTTTCCCAGTGAAATTTCCACATTGCATTTTTCCGCGATTTTGACGGTGTTGGATATTGCCTCGGGATGCTGGATAAATATTTTTTTTATTTCATCCACCGACCGCATATGAAATTCCCCGGCTCTTAGCGAGAATCTGTCGTCGTCGGTTATTTTGTTTCCGGTTTGAACCGCCAAAAGAACGTCATGATAAAAAGCATCTTCTTTTTTTAGGTAGTGGGTGTCTTGAGTGGCGACCAGAGGAATATTTTTTTCTTTGGCCAGATCCAAGAGATAAGGGACAGCCTTTTGAACGTCTTTAATTTTTGGCTGGTCCCAGATTTCTATATAGAAATCATCCCCCAAAAGATTTTTATAATAATCCGCCGCCTTGTAAGCTTCATCAATCTGATTTCTAAGAATCATTCTTGGAATTTCTCCCGATGGGCATCCGGAAAGAACAATTAGCCCTTCTTTATACTGTTCCAAGAGTTCTTTGTCGATTCTCGGTTTATAATAAAAACCTTCGAGGTTTGCTTTGGTGACCAACTGAATAAGGTTGTGCCAGCCGGCATTGTTTTTTGCCAGGAGAGTTGTGTGAAAATATTTATCCGCTTCGGTTGCGGTTTTTGTGTGACGGCTCTTTGGAGCCAGATATGCCTCAACTCCTAAAATCGGTTTGATGCCCTGTTTTTTTGCTTCCTTATAAAACTCGATTGCGCCGTAAAGGTTGCCATGATCGGTTAAAGCGATCGCATCCATCCCCAAATTTTTTGCTTGTGCCACAAAGTCATCGATTTTTGCGAGTCCGTCAAGCAAAGAATAATGTGAGTGATTGTGGAGATGGACGAATTCAGACATACCGGGTAGTGAAACTGCGATCTTTGTCCGCTCAGGGCGGACAATCCGCATATTTCTGTTTAATGGTTATTTTTTTATTATTTATTTAAACCGACTTTCTATACGCCAGATTTTTGACTGCCAGCGAATTTAATCGCAGTTCTACAACCCGGCATAAGATAAAAATTTATATTCATTATAGTGCATGCTTTGCCGATGACAACTGGACTCCGTTAGATAATTATGTTGGATTATTATGTATAATTTTTTATTTCTTATATTCGGTACAAAACTTGTATTGGCAGATGGTTTCTTATCTAACAAGGTGGAATTAAGCCAATAAAAGTGATTTACTAAGTGAAGCTCGTATCGGAGGACTGAATATGGACAATAATAAGCATCAAGCCATGGTTCTTCTGTCCAGAGATTATTTGGAGAATACCATCCGGTTTGATTTAGGCACCCGGATGCCCAATGCAATTAAACTTGCGGACGGTTTTTCTAAGCTGGTTGGTGTTGCCCGTGTCTATTATATGGATGCGGCCGTTAGCCGAGGCCTGATTTCTTCGCGGGAAGATAAAGAAGCTTTGGCCATATTTGATTCCGCAATTGACGATTATATTTTTGGAAAAATTTTGGATCCTATAAGCCGGATTCGGCGTGAACCGGTAATAACTCCGATGAAGCTAGTTTCCGGCGATTTCAAATCCAACTCCTGAATTATTTAGGAGTTTTTTATTTTTGACGGTAAAGTGATAAAATGTTGTTAGTATTTTTTGCCAGTATTCATGTCCGATTGTGGTAAAATAAGAGAGGCGATGTAATAAAATAGAAATTATGAGCAATAAATTTTTATCCGAACGCGAGGGTCAAATAAAATTCTTCACTGATTTAAAAATCAGTGCTGATGTTGAACTTACCCACAATACCGATGGCGTCTATAAGGGCACCTTATTTGAGTTTAAGCTCACCATTTCGGATATTAATAAAGTTTTATTTCAAGCTATAAAATACCTTAGCCATAGAAGAATAAAAGGCGATCCAATTCCGGCTCAGATGTTATTGATTGCGCTCAATGAAGAAAAAGCATACCTGTTTAATTCCGAAGATTTTCTTTCTGATATAGAAATCCCTTATGCAGGAGCCGCCAGTAAAAACAATGCCGATTTTTCGACCAAAATTCGACCCGTAAAAATTGACTATAGTAATTTAGCCGGTCTGCGGCGCATCACGGGAATTCTGGAAACCGAAAAATATACCAAAGTCCACATTGACTTGTTTGATGTTGTTGGCTGGGCTAATCGTTTTTATCAGGAGAATCCATCGGCTAATAAGATTAAATTTTTTAAGGAACTGCGCGCGCCCAGGCATTTTGCGGCCTATCTGTATCCATGGAAAGGCGATGAGAAGGATTTTAAATATATTATGGATCTGCTTAATGATAAGCAGCACAAAAAAGAACTGGGCGCTTTTTATACCCCTCCGGCATATTGCCGCAAAGCCACTGAATTGGTTCGAAAAGCCATCAAACAAATACCGGCAGACCATGATTATATTATTTTGGATCGCTGTGCCGGCACGGGCAATCTTGAAGAATTTTTGACCGATAAACCGGTGAATGATCTTGTTATTGGCGAGTTGGGTCGCTACATAGGCGCGTCCCTTAAAATAAAATATCTACGGGACAAGGCCGATGTTATAACAACGTTTTACAGCAAGCGCAATTTTAATGAAATCACCGTCGGCGAGTTGGAAAAACACAAAACAAAACTTTCGCTCCATGATTATATTTTTGACAACGAATTATCTCACACTATTGTCAACACTTATGAATTGAAAGAGTGGGTGGTGCTCAACGAACGCATCGGGGATCGCGTCAAACTCATTATTCCTCCTCCGCAGGAAGTCAGCAACACCGAAGCATTGGTTGAAGGCGGTGACGCGCTCAGCTCACAGTTTATTTCCGGGCAAAGATCGCTTGGAATGACTAAGGAATATGGCGATAGCATCTCCACGCTTCTGGGTTTTGTCAAAGACAAAAAGACGAATATTAT
>JAKAHN010000005.1 GCA_021814895.1 bacterium | reverse complement strand
TTGAACCTTGTTTTTCATAATTCACGATCCGTAATTCATGTTTTTTTACTTCTTAATTCACGTTTTCTGTTTCCTGATTTATATTGTATGATTTAGCCGTGGGCCCATAGTTCAATGGTAAAACATCGCTCTCCAAAAGCGAGGTTCTCCGTTCGAGTCGGAGTGGGCCCGCAATTATAATTTTTAAAATTTTTTTGTTTTGATATATAAAAAACCCGAACCCCTAAGGACTCGAGTTGCTTTCTTTGAACATTTTACGAAGTTTTCCCAGGGCTTTTTGTTGAAGTTGACGGATCCGTTCGCGGGTTACTCCGAATTGCCCCCTTACTTCTTCCAGAGTGTGCTCGTTATAGCCGTTCAGCCCGAATCGTAGCTCCAGGATTTTTTGTTCTCGTTCTGGCAGGCGACGAATTGATTCCTCGAGCAAAGTCCTGTCAGTTTTTTTAGCCAACTCTTCGTAAGGGTTGGCCGAGCGCTCATCCGGCAAGTTTTTTCCTTCCTTTCCATCTTGTCTGTTGGAAAGTTGGTATGCTTCCAATGGAACAGTGTTGCCAACTCCATTGATTTGTAACACTCTTTTTGGATCTAACCCTAATCTTCTGGCTAAGGTCATGATTGATGGCTCGATCCCAAATTTTGCAAGATACTCCCTTTTAACCCTGCTTATTTCCTGAACGATTTTCAGAACGTGTTTTGGAAGTCTTATCGTTCTTAATTCGCACGCAAGAGTTTTCTTGATGAAGTTTTTAATCCACCACACAGCGTAAGTTGTGAATCTCGCGCCGGCAAAATTGTGCGGGTCAAATTTTTCCACCGCCTTCATTAGGCCGATGTTGCCCGCATTGATCAGGTCAAGGAGCGGCAGACCGAAATCTTCGTATTCCCGGGCTATTTTGATCACGAAACGAAGGTTGGCCAGAATCATCCGTTCCCAAGCCTGTTTGTTTCCGGATTTGATTTGTTTCGCCAACGCGATTTCTTCTTCCCTAGACAGAAGAGGTGTTTCGCGCGCATCTCGAAAATACAGTTCGAGAGACGTTAATTTTAACGACTCGCTGTGGCCTTTCCCGTTCTCTTTGTTTTTCATAGTACCTTTTTGTGCTTTTCTAGTTTCAATAATCTGATAAAGATGCGATTAAGTCAATGCAAAAACGCTGAAAAATTCAAGAGTTTTTGTGCTATAATAAATTTATGACTTTTGAGGAATATCAAAAAAAATCCAGGAAAACTGCTAAGTACCCGGATGCTGGAAGTAATTTCATTTATCCGACACTCGGACTAGTTGGCGAGACGGGTGAAGTGGCTGAAAAAATCAAGAAGGTGATTCGTGATGACGGTGGGGAAATTTTGCCGGAAAAAAGGAAAGAGATTGAAAAAGAATTGGGTGATGTGCTTTGGTACTTTACTCAACTTGCGACAGAACTTAATTTTTCACTTGATGAAATCGCCGAGAAAAATATTGAAAAATTATATTCTCGGCTTGAACGAGGAACGCTTGGCGGTAGCGGAGACAACAGGTAAGTTTCTAAGTTAGGAAGTTTTTAAGTTGATAAATGTAAGCAAGTAAGGCTAATTGTTATTTTATATATTCTTATGTTTAGTCAATATTTACCACAACAATTAAACGATTTTGGAAGTAATGTTTTTTTTGGAAACACAGTGAAGGGTTATTTGACGGCCCTTATAATTTTTATCGTTTTCCTGATCATTTTTAAAATGCTTTACAAGGTGATTCTGAAAAAGTTTGCCAAGGCGTCTGAAAAAACCAAGACCGATATTGACGACGGACTCGTCAGAGTTTTTTCTTCAATAAAACCGCCGTTCTATTATTTTTTGGCTTTTTATTTTGCAATTCGCGTTCTTTCGATAAATGAATTCGCGTTGAAGGCGATAATTGCTGTTTTGGTAATCTGGATTACTTATCTCGTGATAAATAGCGTTCAAGTGGCGATTGAATTTACCGCGCGTAAAATTACCAAAGAAAAGGATGTTGATTCAAAACCGGCTGTCAGTATGATTTCGTTGATTACAAAGATTTTGCTTTGGACACTTGGTTTTATGCTCCTACTTTCTAATTTGGGAGTTAATATCACTTCACTTATCGCCGGATTGGGTATTGGAGGCGTGGCGGTTGCTCTGGCTCTTCAAAATATTTTGACAGATTTGTTCAGTTCTTTCGCGATTTACTTTGACAAACCGTTCAAGATTGGCGATTTTATAATTGTAGGAGATAAGATGGGTGTAGTGAAAAAAATCGGCATTAAGACTACTAGGGTCCAAGCGTTGCAAGGCGAAGAACTTATTTTTTCCAATCGGGAGTTGACCTCTGTAACTATTCAGAATTTTAAAAGAATGCAATCGCGTCGCGTTCAATTTAACTTCGGTATTCTTTACGAAACGCCAGTTGACAAAGTAAAATTGATACCGGAATCAGTTAAAAAAATTATTTTGGCGATAAAAGACACTCGTTTTGATAGGTGCCATTTTAAAGAATTCGGTGATTCCTCATTGAATTTTGAAGTTGCTTATTACGTAGATTCGTCAGATTATAATGTATATATGGACATTCAGCAGGAAATCAATATTAAAATTATGGAAGAATTTAACGCTTGTAAAATAGGATTTGCGTATCCAACCACAACGGTATATATAAAAAATACTTAAAACAAGTTTTTTTGTTATGATATAACTTTATAAACAATGATTAGCGAAGAATTGAAAAAGTATCTGGATCAAATTGAACTTGAGGGTCAGTTTGACGAAAACACAATTCGCAAACAGCTTGCCGGGGTCGGGTGGGATTCCATGTCTATTGAAGAGTCTATTGAATATTTGAGAAATAATAGGCCGGCAGTTTCCCTTTCTAACGATATAAATATTAGCAAACAAGCTCAAAATGCCTCGATTATTGCTGGCGCAAAAGAAGACAATCCTATTAAGATTGCCGGTGTTGTCATGGAATCAAATACCAACAATTTAATTTCAAAAGATTCTGGAGATAAGCTCGTTCCCGCTCAAGCAGAATCTGCGCTTTCCGAAGTTTCTGCAAAAAACAAAGTTTCTAGAAAAATATCGCTTAAAAATTTTTTTAGCATTGGAATTGCGATATTATTAATAACAGGTGTTTCAGGATCTTTAGTTTACGCCTATACGAATCATTTATGGTTTTTTGCTTCAGACGGTCCTTATAAAATTGAAACTATAGTGTCAGATATTGTTAATGGCCAGAAGCAGATAAAATCATATGGTTTTGGTTTTAAAATTTCTGTTTCAGTGGGAGCTCGTGATAAAGACGCAATACCTATTAGTTCATCAGTATTATCTGGTGCCAATTCAGCAACCACGACTTCCTATAAAACACCATTACCTACTGATTTTAATTTAAATCTGGATGTTAACGGGAAGGCGACATTGCCTACAACAAATGACGCTTCATTATTTGAAAGTGAAGTAAATTTGGGAGGAACTTACGTTATGAATTCAACGACAGCGCCGGCGCTTTCTATTAATTTGAGTCTTTTGAAGACAAAAGAAGGTTCTTTTTTTAAGGTATCGGAATTGCCGAGTTTAGTTATGATGTTTTTTGACGCTACTCCCATTTTGGGGAAATGGGTTAGACTGGAAGTTTCTACTAGTACGGTACAGGCTTATTCAGGTTATGCCAGTCCTTATGTTACGGATATTAATATTGGCACTTCCACTGATAGTAAAATTATTATTGAGCAACTTGATATCTTAGTTAAGATAATCGATGAACAGGGTCTTGTCTCTATTGTCGGGAGACCACAACAAATTAGTGGTGACAATGGGCAAAAACTTTTTAAATACAAAATTTTGATAAATTGGGATAAGTTAGCCAATGTTTATAAGGAATTATCAAAAACCCTGGCTGAAACTTACGGGGATAAGGCGATTATAAAAGATGACCCAAAAACCCTTGCTTCTTTAACAGACCAAAAAATGCAAGAGAATTTTAATTATTTTAATAATAATTCCAAAATTTTTGTTACGGCCGATGAGAATGGAGTGCCTGTTGGTTGGGAGTTGAGTTTTAGATTTGTGCCAAATGAAAAAGATACCCCTCAATACGCTGGGAAGCAGATAAATTTTAATTTAACGAGCGTGTTGTCGGACATTAATCTTCCCCAAAATATAAAAGTGCCTGATGTCTGGATGACGTGGGAGGAAGCAATGAAATTATTAAGTCCCACTAAGGCTAAGCCTGTACCGTCTGTTAAGTCTACAGAGTAATTGGATAAAAGTTTAGTTTTTCATAATTTATATTCATTAATTCTAGACAATAATAATTATGTATATTTTTTACGCATTTTTATCATCAATATTCGCGGCGGCTGTGGCGATTTTAGCCAAGCTCGGACTTTCTGGAATTGACTCAACTTTAGCGACTACGGTCCGGTCAATGATAATGGCCGCATTTTTGGTTATTACGAGTGGCTTGCTCGGCAGATGGTCAGGTTTGTCTTTATCAATGTTTTCCGGCAAACAATGGTTGCTCATAGTCGGAAGCGGAATTGCCGGAGCGCTTTCTTGGTTGTTTTATTTCTTCGCTTTGCAAAACGGCGCGGCCGGACCGGTTTCAGCAATAGACAGGATGAGTTTAGTTTTTGTAATTTTATTAGCCGCGATTTTTCTTGGAGAAACGCTCACTTGGAAAGTTGGCATCGGCGCTGTCCTGATGGCGCTCGGCGCGATTTTGATTGTGATTAAATAATTTTTTTTACGATAATAATATGTAACATAAAAAAATAACAACGTTCCATAATCGGAGTTGTTCATTTTTTAGCAAACCCCCAGCGCTTTTTAGCGCGGGGGCTTGTTGCTATATATAAATTGATAAAAATACTTTTTGCAAAAAATTATTTTTTGTGCTTTAATACAATCAACCTAATCCCCAGAAGGGGATTTGTTTTAAAAAAATGGAGATTAGAAATATAGCTATAATCGCTCACGTTGACCACGGCAAGACCACTCTTACCGATGCTTTGATGCGTCAGACCGGAATGGTTGAAGAGGGTTTTACGATGGACACAAACGCCTTGGAACAAGAGCGGGGGATTACAATTTATGCAAAGAATGGCTCGCTTTTTTATAAAAATACAAAAATAAATATTGTGGATACTCCCGGCCACGCTGATTTCGGGAGTGAGGTTGAGCGAGTCCTTCGGGCGATTGATACGGTGTTGCTTTTAGTTGACGCTCAGGAAGGCCCGATGCCTCAGACTAGATTTGTTTTGAAAAAATCTTTGGAGCTGGGTTTGAAGCCGATTGTGGTCATAAATAAAATAGATAAACCGGCTGCCGATCCGGATCGTACTCACGAAGAAGTGCTGGAGCTTTTTTTGGAACTTGGCGCCAACAACGAGCAAATTGATTTTCCGGTTATTTACGCTTCATCTCGCCAAGGTATTGCTAAAAGAAAAATGATTGACGAGTCAAAAGATTTGACGCCGATGCTCGATTTGATTTTAGAGCACGTGCCTCCTTCAGGCGGAAACCCGACAGCGCCACTAAGGATGCAACCGTTCAATTTGGCTTATGATAATTTTCTTGGACGTTTGGCTGTTGGCAAAGTTGAAGAAGGAACGATAGTAAACGGAGCGCAAGTTTTTATCAAAGCCAAAGGCGAAGAAACCATTAAAGGGAAGATAACAAAAATTTTTACTTTTGAAGGGATGAAAAGAATTGAGTCGGAGAAAGCTGAAGCTGGCGAAATTGTGATGATTGCCGGATTGCCGACAATTTATATCGGCGAAACAATTTGTTCCGATGAGAGCTCCGAACCTCTTCCGGCTATTGCCGTGGACGAGCCGACAATCTCGCTTAATTTTATGGTCAATGATTCTCCGCTTGGCGGACGCGATGGAAAATTTGTCACCAGTCGTCAGATTAAGGAAAGATTGGAAAGAGAGTTAGAAACAAATGTCGGGCTAAAAGTTAATTTTTCTCCAAGTGAGGTAACTGATGGCGCGATTTATTATACGGTTTACGGCCGAGGTGAACTTCATATTTCTGTTTTGCTTGAACAAATGCGTCGTGAAGGTTTTGAAGTTCAAGTATCGGAACCGCAAGTTATTATCAAAGAAGAAAATGGAGAGAAACTAGAACCGTTTGAAGAGGTGATTGCCGATGTCCATAATGAATATGTAGGGACGGTCGTGAGCGCCCTTTCCGAAAGGCGCGGACTTTTAATGAATCAGCACGAACATCAAGGTCAGACTCGTCTGATTTTTGAAATTCCGACCCGCGGACTTTTGGGTTACAGAAACGAATTTACTGTCGTAACGAAGGGCGAAGGAATTTTATCTTCGCGATTTGTCGGTTTCAGACCGCACGTTGGAGAAATTGTCAGGCACAATTTCGGTTCAATGATTTCAATGACGAGTGGCAAGGCGGTGGCGTTTGCTCTGTGGAATTTGGAAGAGCGAGGAACGCGTTATATTGAACCGGGTGAAGAAGTTTATGAAGGAATGATTATCGGCAATGTCACTCGCGGTGAAGATTTGGATGTAAACCCGATGAAAGCGAAACAGCTTTCAAATATGAGAACAAGTAGCACTGATGAGGCGATAATTCTTGCTGCGCCATGGCCTCTTTCCATTGAACGCGGTTTGGAAATTATGAAAAGTGACGAGTATTTGGAAATTACGCCGAAAAATGTCCGTCTACGAAAAAAATATCTTTCCAAGACTGACAGGGCAAGAGCTGGGAGGAAGGAGAATAAAGAGTAGGGAATCATGAATTATGAATTATGAATTAAGCAAAGCCGGCGTTTGATTACAAACGCCGGCTTTGTCTTTCCCTTTTTTATCTTGCTAATTTCTGATATATTGATGTTATGGAGTCAGCTGAAATCAGACAAAGATTTTTAAAATTTTTTAAGAAAAGGGAACATAAAATTATTCTCTCGGCTTCTTTGGTGACTTCCGACGAAAAAGGGGTGACTAATTCAACTCTATTTAATACAGCCGGTATGCAACCTCTCATTCCATATCTTCTCGGCAAACCGCACCCTTTAGGCAAGCGTTTGGCTGACGTTCAAAAATGTTTGCGAACGGTGGATATCGATGATGTTGGCGATCCGACACACGCGACTTTTTTTGAAATGCTTGGCAATTGGTCGCTTGGGGACTATTTCAAGAAAGAAGCGATAAATTGGAGTTACGAATTTTTAACTGATAAAGAAGAGGGATTGGGGCTTAATCCAAAACAACTTTACGTGACAGTTTTTCAAGGCGATGAAAACGCTCCTCGCGATGATGAAGCGGCGGAGATTTGGCGCGAAATTTTTAAGAAAAACGGCATAGAAGGAGAAAGAATTTTTTATTTATCGGCGGACAAAAATTGGTGGGAAGCCGGCGATAATGGTCCGTGCGGTCCGGACAGCGAGATGTATTACGATGTTTTTAATAAGTTCGGCGGGAAAGGATTAACCAGAGAGCAATTTATTGAAGCAGATGAAAAAAAAGACATTGTTGAAGTTTGGAACGATGTTTTTATGCAGTATGAAAAGAAAGATGGGAAGATCATCGGCAATCTGCCGGCGCCTTCTGTCGATACTGGAGCGGGGCTTGAGCGATTGGCGATGGTAATGCAAGGAGTTGGTAGTATTTTTGCCACAGATCTTTTTAATCCGATAATGGGCGTCACTATTCCTATGACTTGCTCTGATAGAAACAGCAGGATCGTCGCTGATCATATACGTTCTTCAATATTCATGATTGCTGATGGAGTGAGACCATCAAATACAGATCGAGGTTATATTCTTCGTCGCCTTATACGCCGGGCAATTTTTTCCACAAGAGATAAAAATATACATACTAATGAGGTTTCTGCTTTAGTAGGAATTGTCGGGGAAATTTACAAAGATGTGTACAATAATATTGAAGAACAAAAAGAGGAAATTATAGAAGTTATTTTAAAAGAGTCGGAACAGTTTGAAAAAACTTTACACCAAGGTTTGAGAGAATTTGAAAAGTTGTCCGGGGAAAGTATTTCCGGGAAAGAAGCTTTTGTATTATTTTCTACGTATGGTTTCCCTTTTGAAATGACGAAGGAACTTGCAAAAGAAACGGGGATTTTAGTTGATTATGAAGGTTTTAAAGAAGAGTTTAAAAAACACCAAGCTCTCTCCCGTGTTGGCGCGGAGCAAAAATTCAAGGGTGGCTTGGCAGATGCTTCAAATGAAAAAGTGGTTCAGTATCACACGGCTACTCACTTGCTTCATCAGGCGCTTCACCATGTATTGGGCGAACATGTCGGACAGAAGGGGAGCAATATAACGACCGAGCGTTTGAGATTTGATTTTACTCATTCGCAAAAAATGACGCCGGAAGAAATCAAAAAAGTAGAAGAAATTGTCAACGAAAAAATAAAAGCTGGGATGTCGATCAATAAAATTATTATGAGCAGAGAAGATGCTGAAAAAACCGGCGCCCGTCATTTTTTTGGCGAAAAATACGGCGACCAAGTGTCTATCTATTATATAGGCGATTCGTTGGAAGGAGCTTATTCAAAAGAATTCTGTGGTGGCCCTCACGTCAAAAATACCAGCGAGCTTCAGGGTGTATTCAAAATCATTAAGGAAGAAGCGGTGGCGGCCGGAATTCGTAGAATTAAGGCAGTTTTGGAGTGAATTCTATACTGTGTTATAATTATTATTATGAGCAAGCCCCATTTTTTTGACTTTTTTAAAAATGATAAAAAATCGTTCGGGGCGATTCTTATAGATGTTGCCAGTGGAAGTCTTGGGGCGGCGCTAGTTGTATTTAGAGAACAAGAAATACCTAGAATTGTCTTTGAGGTAAGAGAGCAATTTCCTATTCAATCGAAATTAAGTCGCCATACTCTTCTTTTGGTAATGCTGGAGACCTTTGATAAGGTGACAAAAATAGTCGCCGAACAAGGAATTCCAATTTTTTTAAAAAAAGAAAAAGGGGTAAAGTTTGAAAAAATAATCGTTCAGTTTTCTTCACCTTGGCATATTTCTACTACAAAATCGTTAAATTTCAATTTTGAAAAGCCTTTTGTAATAACTTCGAATTTTATCAAAGATATTTTACAGCATGAGAGTAAGAGTTTTGTCAGTTCAATAAACAAGGACGGTATCGAAAACTCTTTTGATAGTCAACAAAAATATTTGGTTGCCGAACAGGAAATATTTTCAATTTTATTAAATGGTTACCCGATTGATTTTCCAATTGGTAGGCAAGCTAAAGAATTAGAAATGTCTTTGTTTTTGAGCGCATTTCCAATCGGAATAATAAAAAGAGTACAAAAGCTTTCCGATAAATATTTTTCAGGCATAGAACCAGATTTTCATTCTTCAGTTGCGGTTTATTTTGATGTACTAAAAGGTTTATTTCCAAAGGAAAGCAGTTTTATGATTATCCATATTAGTGGCGAGACCACAGATGTTTCTATAGTAAAAAATGAAGCTGTTACGGAATCTGTTTCTTTTCCGCTCGGGCGCAATTTTATTGTAAGGAAACTTGTAAATGAAATAAGAGGTATTACTCCGACAGTGGCTCTTTCAATGATAAAGACTAATGCTGAAGGCGATACATTGCCAAAACTTTCTACCAAACTTGAAAGCATTTTGTCTCAAGCCGAATCCGATTGGATAGAATTATTTGTTGATTCCATCCATGATTTCTCAAAAAACTTTTTTTTACCCGTAAAGGTCTTTATTATTGCAGGTGACGATATGGCGCCCACTTTTGCCGATTTGATTTCAAAAAGAAAGTTAGCAATCCACGGTTCGGTTATGCCGACAATCTCAGCGGAAGCGATCGGTATGTCTTTGTTTGATAAATTTGTGGAAAATCGTCAAGGTGACCGCCATGATATTTTTCTTTCAGCCCTAGCTTTCTTTTCCCAGAAATTATATTTTAATAATTAAACACAGTTACAATTTAATGAATTGTTGTTATAATAATCAGTAATAAATATTTTTTTAAAATGCCATTACCAATAAAGAAAAATTATTTGCGTGATATATTGCCAAAAAGTGGAATTGGAATACAGACGGTTGTTAATCGCCCAAAAGATGAAGACGAGGTTATTTATCATAAGTTAGCAGAGTCTGTTTCTGAATATCAAAAAGACCGAGGTGGAAAATGGCGTATATGGTTTATTGCCGGCGGTGCGGTTTTGGTTTTAAGCGTTGTGTTGTTATACGCTTTCAGTAGTGCCGAAGTGACGATAACTCCTAGAGTAGATGAATTTCAAATTGATGGAGATTTTTCAGCTGGTAAAGATGTTGCTACCAGTTCAGCTGATGGACTAAGTTTTTCAGTCCAAACTGTTGAAAAAACAAGTTCTCAAAATGTTACCGCAGACGGTCAAAAAGAAGTAGATCAGAAAGCTTCAGGTAAAATTACAGTCTATAACAATTACTCTACGAACACGCAAAAATTAATCGTTAACACCAGATTTGAGACATCGGACGGATTAATTTACAGAATTGACAGGTCAATAATCGTGCCAGGTTACAAGGTTGTTGATGGCAAAATCGTGCCGGGAAGCGTTGAGGCCACTGTTTTTGCCGACTCGCCAGGTGTGAAATATAACATCGGTCCGACCGATTTCACTATTCCTGGTTTCAAGTCTGATTCAAAACGTTACGCTGGTTTTTATGCTCATTCTGATAGCCCGATGATTAATGGTTATTCTGGTATGGCAAATTATTTAACTGATGCCAAACAAAAATTAGTTAAATTACAAATTAGATCTGAGCTTGAAAAAGAAATGTTGATTGACGCCAGAGCGTCTGCCGGAAATGACCGATTCATACCGAACAATGCTTACATTCTTGAATTTGAAAGTTTGCCGACTTCTAATTCCGCCAATGGTCAAGTTATGGTTCAAGAAAAAGCAAAGATGACAATCTATTCTTTTAAGGTATCAGATCTGGATAATTTTTTGGCGACCAAGACACCTTTCTATGCAGATATGGGAAGCAGTACGGCACGGATCACTAACCGCGACAGTTTAGATTTCGCCTGGCTTTCTCGACCAAATCTTGATTCTTCCAAAATATTTTTTCATTTGAATGGCAATGCGCAATTTGTTTGGAATATTGACGAGACAAAAATTGTCAGAAGTTTGGTCGGAAAAAAACGCGGTGAAATACAAAATGTTTTGAAACAATATAACGAGGTTGCCAACGCTACCGCTTCGATCTCTCCATTTTGGCAAACTGGTTTGCCGACTGACCCGTCGAAGATAACTATTATTGTTAAAACAGAGAATTAAACGTCTATTGACCGGCGGACTATTTTTCTGCTATGATGTTTAAATATTGATTTCAATAGAAGCTCCAATTAAAATAAATAATGTCTGAAGAAGCGAGAAAAAAAATAGATGATGAAGTTTCCGGCCTTGTTATAGAGGCATTACCGAACACTCTTTTTAAGGTTGAGCTGGTTTCTGGCGAGGCGATTTTGGCTTATTTGTCAGGCAAAATGAGGATTCACCACATTAGGATTCTTATTGGTGACAAAGTTAAATTGATTCTTGATCCTTATGGCGGAAAGGGTAGAATAACTAGGAGACTTTAAAATATTGAAATGTAAGGTTGTTTTTGAGAAAAGACTGAATTTAGGATGTTGACTTATTAAATCGCTTATGCTAGGTTATACAAGTGTAATTTTTAACAGGTATTGGTATTTTAAAAATATCAATCAGTATATAATAGCGAACCCAAAGACGGGTTTTTTTATATAAAATTTCCAATGCGCGTAAAAGCATCAGTAAAAAAAATTTGTCCGAAATGCAAAGTGGCAAGACGTGGCCGGTATGTTTATATTATTTGTAAGTCTAATCCGAGACATAAGCAAAGACAGGGATAGATAATTAAGTTTTAAGTTATTAGCTATTAGCTGTTAGAAAATTTTTAAAGCTAAAAGCTAGGAGCTCAAAGCTAAAAGCTATGCGTATATTAGGTATAACAATTCCAGATGAAAAACAATTACCGTTTGCTTTGCGAACGCTTTATGGTATTGGACATTCAAGAGCGCGAGAGATATTGAATAAAGCCAAAGTATCTCTGACAAAAAAACCGAAAGAGCTTACTCCGGATGAAGAGAATGCAATCAGAAAAGTGATTGAAGAATTTAAAATTGAAGGCGATTTAAAACGCGATGTTTCGGCAAACGTTAAACGTTTGAAGGATATAAAGTGTTATCGAGGAGTTCGTCATATCAGAAGCTTGCCTGTTCGCGGTCAAAGGACAAAATCAAATTCTCGTACCCGTAGAGGTAATACGAGAAAGACTATGGGTACAGGAAGAAGAGCTGTTGAGAAGAAATAATATTTTGTTTTTATATAAATATAAATAAAAAAATGGGTAAAAAACGTTTAGTAACAACAGATGATAAAGATGGGGGTGCTTCCAAGGTTTCATCAAAAGCATCGCGACGCAGGACTTTGACCTTCGGTAATCTTTATGTTCGTTCAACTTACAATAATACAGCCTTATCAATCACTGATGAAAAAGGAAATATTATCGCTTGGTCTTCAAGTGGCACGCTTGGTTTTAAGGGCGCTAAAAAAGGTACGCCGTTTGCCGCCGCGAAAGTAGGAGAAGCATTGGCGGAGAAAGCAAACGAGATAGGTTTGAAAGAGGTTTCGGTCGTTGTTTCTGGGGTTGGTTCCGGAAGAGAATCAGCTATTCGAGGTTTTATTTCAAAAGGGGTGTTGGTAAAAAGAATTAAAGATACAACCCCAATTCCACATAATGGTCCTCGTCCGCCTAAACCTCGCAGAGTATAAACAAAAAATTTAGAATTATGAAAATAAAATCAAAATACAAAATAGCAAGACGTTTGGGCCCTGGAGTTTTTGAAAAAACTCAAACTCAAAAATTCGCTTTAAGGTCTGAAAGTGGTAAGAAAACTTTTAAAAAGGGCGGACGCGGTTTAAGCGAGTTTGGCAAAGCATTGCTTGAAAAACAAAAAGCTCGTTTTACTTATGTCGTAAACGAAAGACAATTTAAAAAGTATGCAGAAGTTGCTATCTCAAAACATGATAAAAAACCGGAGGACAGCCTTTTCCAAGGATTGGAACTACGTTTGGACAATGTTGTGTACAGACTCGGACTGGCTTCTACCAGATTGGCGGCTCGTCAAATCGTCGGACATGGTCATATTTCTATTAATAAAAAGAGAGTAACAGTTCCTTCTTACAAAGTTTCGATTGGTGAAATTATTTCTGTTACTCCTAGAAGTAATAGTTCAAAATTATTTAGCAGTGTCGCTGAAAGATTAAAAGAATACAATGTCCCGGGCTGGCTTTATTTTGATGTTTCAAAAATGGAAGGCAAAGCGATTTCTTTACCAAAATTGTCTCCAACCGAATTACATTTTGATATAAGTACGATATTAGATTTTTATAGAAGATAAAAAATAACCACGAACTTATTTGCCAGACAAAAAGTTTGTGTCATAAAGCAAGATTAAAAATCTGTGGTGAGTAAAAATTATTACTTATAAATAATAAAAATATGCCTGAAACAAAAATTGTATTGCCTTCAAAACCAAGAGTTGTGAAAGAGGAGGAAAACTCTGGCGCTTATGAAATTGACGGTTTGTATCCAGGTTATGGCCACACACTCGGCAATTCTTTACGCAGAATAATTTTGTCATCGTTGCCGGGGGTTGCTCCTGTCGGCGTTAAAATAGAAGGCGTTGGTCATGAATTTTCAACTATCCCGGGTGTTAAAGAAGATGTGATTTCTATAATTTTGAATTTGAAGAAGGTTATCATAAATATGACGGGAGAAGAGCCACAGACTCTCAAGATTAAAGTTAAGGGTATCAAGGATGTGACAGCTGAATCAATCGAAGCTCCTGGACAAGTGACTATTTTGAATCCGGAACAGCATATTGCCACTTTGACTGACAAAAATGCCTCGCTTGATATGGAAATAAATATAGAACAAGGTTTGGGTTACGTTTCTAAGGACGCTCTTAGAAAGGAAAGAGTTTCTATTGGTGAAATCGCCTTAGACGCAAGTTTTACGCCGATTCGCAGAGTTAATTACGAGGTAGAAAATATGCGCGTCGGTAATCGTACTGATTTTAACCGATTGAAAATTTTTATTGAAACTAACGGCACTATAACTCCGAATGAAGCTCTTGAGTCCTCAATTAGAATTATGATTGACCAATTGAAGGCCATTGTCGGTTTTGAGGAACCAGAGGAAGTGGCTGTTTTAGACGATAAAATAGAAGGAGAATCAGTTTCGCGTGAAGATTTTAAAAAAGAAATTGACCCTGAAGTGTTAAAAACTAGAATTGAAGCCTTGGATTTTTCTCAGAGAACATTCAATGCATTAAATAACGCTAACATCAGAACTATTGGTGGTTTGGCCAGAAAAAGCGAAGAAGACATTTTGGATATAGATGGTTTGGGCACAAAAGGTGTTCAAGAAATTAAAAAGGCATTGGCCGGTTTAGGAATAGCCCTTAAATAACAATAAGATAAAATGAGACGAACTAACGCAAGAAAATTTGGCAGAGTGAGAAAAGTGAGGATATCCCTTATACGTTCTTTAGCTTACGCTTTAATTTCAAAAGGAAAAATTGAGACGACGGAAGCTAAAGCAAAAGAACTTCGTCCTTTTATTGAGAAAGTTGTCACCGAAGCCAAGAAGGGGACTGTCGCCTCCAAACGTCTTGTCGGTATCAGACTTACTCCTAAGGCTGTTGATAAAATTTTTAAAGATATTGCGCCAAAATATAAAGATCGTAAGGGTGGTTATACCAGAATTATCAAGACTTCTATTCGTCGAAGCGATGGCGCTAAAATGGCAATGATAGAGTTAATTTAAAAAGCTGACTATGAAATACACAATTGATGCAACAAATAAACATTTAGGCAGGGTCGCTTCTGAAGCGGCTAAGGCTCTTATTGGCAAATTATCAACATCATTCAAAAGGAATGAAGTAGCGGATGTTTCCGTTGAAATTGTTAATGTCAGTAAATTGGATATTTTTGAAAAAAAGATGAAAAATAAAACCTACGCAAGATATTCTGGCTATCCTGGCGGATTAAAAATTGCCACTATGGAATTGGTTATTGCGAAGAAGGGGATTTCTGAAGTTGTTCGTCGGTCTGTTTACAAAATGCTTCCAAAAAATAAGTTGCAGGATATTAGGATTAAACTTTTAACGATAAAGGAATAAAAATATGGATACGACAAAAGATAAAAAAGAATATTTGAGCGCTGTTGGACGCAGAAAGAGCGCTGTAGCTTCGGTAAGATTGTACCCGGCTTCTAAAATATCTTTTTCTATTAACGAAAAAGAGTTAGAAAAATATTTTGGTACAGCAGAGTTGCAGAGAGTAGCGTCTGAGGCCTTTTCCAAGTCAAAGGTTCAAGGGGCGTACAAAGTCACGGCTATTGTTAAGGGTGGAGGCATTTCGGCTCAAGCTGAAGCACTTAGACACGGGATAGCTCGCGCTCTTTTGGTTGGCGATTCGGAACTTCGAAAAAAACTCAAAAAAGCAGGTTTTCTAAAACGCGATCCGCGTTCAAAAGAAAGACGCAAGTTCGGTTTGAAAAAAGCGAGAAAGGCACCTCAGTGGAGTAAACGTTAAAGCCTGTTTGTGTTTCTATTTTAATTATTTAAAACAGTTGTAGAT
>JAKAHN010000111.1 GCA_021814895.1 bacterium | reverse complement strand
ATCTTATTGCTTAAAATTCATCCAAGTCTTAAAAGTTTCAGCTACGGATAATTTTTTCAGGACGTCAAGGGCTGGCTGTCTTTCAGTAAAATTCGTCCCGGGGGTAAAGCCATAAAATATCCTATTTAGACGACTAGTACTCTCTTTGCTTCTTATCCTATTAAACCATAAAGGTATTCCGTTGACATAATAATGTTTATTTTCTATTCCTAAAGGCAAAGGAATGACTTTTGAATTATTAACGACGACATTTATTCCATACCACTTAATTACTTTATCGCCAGCCAATTCCAATGCTTCTTCATCAATGGCTTCGTCACCATTATGAGTGATTAAAACATATCTATTCTTAATTAACGGGTGTATCTCACGCAAGAATTTTTTAATTTTGCTGTCGCCTACAAAAATAATATCTTTCTCTTTTACTCTATCGGGAACCACATTATTAATCGTACCGTCATAGATAAATTGAGCCAACTTGCGGAAACCATCTCCTGTAACATAAGGCGAAGAAGCCGGTCGTGGATCAGATGAATACTTTATCAGCGTCCTGCCTGCGATGCGGAATAGACGATAGCAAAAATCATAAATCTTCTGATACATAAATTTTTTATACAATAATCCAATCAGCTGGATAAAAATCCTTACCGGAAACATCAACGCCAACATTATAACAGCGCGGCGCAAAAACTTTCTGCCCCGGTTTTTTACCGAGCCATGCACCCCACCAACTAAAAGTACTATTACCGATGATGTGATGGCGACAGTTTATCATTAAACGCAAATCTTCATAATTCTTCGCGTCACCATTATGGCTGACGTATATCGCCGGATACTCCAGATGTAAATTCTCTTTAACCCATTCCGGATCGTCTGAAAAAATATAAAAAATCAAATTCTTTTCAATCGCCGCCAAGCGTTTAATAGCTTCGTGATAATAATCTATGGATAAAACGCCGTTATTCTTGGCGGCCAATGCATTATCACCATGACGGACATGAAGAGCGACAGAATTAGCACCCGCGATTTTTACTAACATCTCAGTATTAAGAGTATCCGGCGCTTCCCTAGAAACGAATTCATTCCTAATCTGATCGACGACAACATTAAAATATTTTTCTGATTGGAAATATCCGTCACAATACAAATTTCCTCTAGAATGACGTGCGAAAACACGCTTGTCAAAACAAAAGTGATTCTCTTCCGGCTCGATCAAATACTTCCTCTTATAATAAGAACTAGGACGACCGTAGAAACGTGCCAACTTCTTGAAAAACCAGCTATGCTTATAAAAATCGAATTCTTTTAATTCTGCTATGGAGGCGAGTGGCGCGCTGATTCGAAAATTATCAAGAACAAAAATACGCACACCAAGTTTAGGATCACCAACTTTTGCCTTATAATCGCTTATGTCTAGTTTGAGATCGGTTTTATAAAAAGACGCCATGCTCAACCCAAAGGCATATTGAAATAATTGATTACCGAGGCCGCCTGCAATTTTAATTATAATCATATCCTTGCCTTATTATTCGAATTACCGCTCACTGATAAATTTACTTCTTACTGCCAATTAGATAATAATCGGCATTATCACGAGGATAAGAAAGATAACTCAACCACTTAATCCGGTTATTCTCGGCCCGATAACTTCTAAAAAAAGCTGTATTATCGATGCCATCAAATTTTTCTTGAAAAGCGATTAAATAATAGTCATAATTAACTATCAGATTTAAAAATCTTTGGCGAGACTCAAGCGGAGTTTCGGAAATCGACCAAGTTGCAATGAATAACTTCTTCCCGTCAGGTAATAATGCTTTCAAATCTTCAAATCTTTCCATTCCACTAACCAGAATATTCTGTCCCCGAACCGGCTTTTCTCCTTGATATACTACCGTCTCCAAGCCAATACCGCGCAGATAAAAATCTTGTAACAAAGAAAATTCCGGCAAATCGTAAATCACATAGATTCCTTTAAAACCAAGATTCCGCAGCAAACGACACATGCTGCCGTAGCCACCGCCGAACTCAACAATAACATCAAGCGCGGTAAGATCGATATCCGTATTCTTCTTTAGATTAAATAAATGCCAAGCATGAATAACTAATGTACCGCTGCTTCTCTTCAAATTTGGATGCGGCACTGGATTTCCAAATGCGTTTTCTTGCAAAGCTGGACTCCAAAAATGATCCCAATCGGGCGATTGATTCATTTCCTCCAATACTTCCGGAGGCGTATCGATCATAGTCATAGTTAGCTGTATCACTCCCCAGCGCAAAAAATTACGAGGATCAAGATAAAGAAATCGATTTTTCAATTTTCTAACGAAATCTTCCCAAGACCTACCAGCAGCTAAACTTTTTAACGAACGCGCCCGCAGACGCAAATCTTTAATTATGACCTTTTCCGCGACGCTCGGTGCCGGCAACTTGTAACGGCCGTGATCAAAATTCCAGAAATCTTCCAAAAATAATTTAAAATCAATTAGCCATTTTTTTACACTTACTGGCAAGAGTTTCTTTAAATATTTTAACGTGTCTTTAAACATTTTTTTATAATAATTATTTTTTCTTCAAGACAATAATGTCTCTTATAACTTCAAAGCTTAATTCCGACGCCTTGTTTATTATCATAGTCTTAAACTCTTCGAGCTCCGGATAATCGCCAGTCCCGTTAAAGCAACGAGCGTCATCAATCAGAATTACATGATCCTTAATTGGATGGCTAAGAATAGAATCAATCTCCTTGACAATCGGCGTTTCCGTGATCCCCTTACCTGTACCGCCGCCGGAATAATGCCCATCCAGCCAGAACAAAACCGGTTCTTTAATGTTCGCCAAAATGCGTGGCAAAACTTCGCCGCTATCTCCTTTAATAATAGTGATGGCTGGATCATTTTTAAACTTTTCTTTTGCTGCATCGGCGAATGGCTTATAGATTTCTATAGAAAAGACCGTCTGAAAAAACTTACGCAGTTTTTCTATAGTCGTCCCTCCGGCAGTACCGGTCTCGATAAATATTTTAGCTGATCCGCGACGCGCGAACTTTTTCAATAATCTTCTCTTAATCTGGCTCGGCGGCGGGACGGGACAACCTTGAAAATACCAGCGCAAGACTCTTTGTGATTCCCTCATCTCTTGACGAATCCGCGCCGAGATAATTTTTTTAAGCAGTTTCTTTAACATATTTTTTTATTTTTAATTTTTCTAAAATCAAAATCCAAAAACCTCTCAAGGTCTTGATGTCTTCGCTATCATAAAAGCCGAATATGCCATAAAGAGCTAAGTAAAACAAAATTGACAAAGGCCCGAATAACATTAAGGTCTTAAAACCAATCACTAAAGAATTAATAACAAACACACAAACTAGATAAAAGACAA
>JAKAHN010000110.1 GCA_021814895.1 bacterium | reverse complement strand
CGAAATGAAAATACTGCCGGAATTCAGGGCCAAAGAAATCCTTTCACTTATGGAAAAAGGACTTGAGGACGTCAGTTTTTCGCGGCCAAAAGAAAAACTTTTCTGGGGCATCCCCGTTCCGGGAGACGACTCTCAGGTTATTTATGTATGGGCGGATGCTTTGACTAACTACATTTCCGCAATCGGCTATGGCCGGGACGAAAAAGAGTTTGAAAAATGGTGGCCGGCGGAAGTTCAGGTTTTGGGAAAGGACGTTTTGAGGTTTCATGCCGCCATTTGGCCGGCGATGCTCCTTTCGGCAAAATTACCGCTTCCTAAGCAGCTTTTTGTCCACGGATTTATCAATGTAGAGGGCCAAAAGATGTCAAAATCAATCGGTAACGTTGTTTCACCATACGGTTTGGTTGAAAAATATGGAGCCGATTCCTTCCGATATTATTTTTTGAGAGAAGTTTCCCCTTTTGGTGATGGGGATTACTCGGAAGAAAAATTCAGGGATCGCCACAATTCCGATCTGGCTCATGGTTTGGGAAATTTTGCGGCGCGCGTAGAGGGATTGGTGGAAAAATTCAGCCATCCTATCAGAAACGATTTCAAGAGTATGGAGCTTTTGCTTGAGCAAAAAATAAAGACGGTCCAAAAAAATATCGACGACCATCTTTACCGCTATGAATTCAATGACGCTCTTTCTGAGCTCTGGACACTCATCGCGTTCGGGGACGGATACATTAACGACAAAAAACCCTGGAGCGGCGATTTGCCGGATGCCGAAAAAGAAAAAATACTCTTTAACCTTGTTGCTCTCCTAAATAGTATCGGAGTTCTGCTTTCCCCGTTTCTTCCCGAGACTTCAAAATCAATCACCAAAAACATCACTCTCAAAGGGAAATACGTCCAGCTCAAAACAATCCCCAAACTTTTTGAATTACTCGAATAATCGCATATGGCAGGTAACGGAATAAAAATTATAGACGCGCATACCCATGTTCAGTTTGAACAATACGACAAAGATCGCGATGACGTGGTTGCGCGGTCTCTTGCGGAGGGAGTCGGAATGATAAATGCCGGAGCCGATTTAAAGTCGTCTAAGGACGCGGTGGATTTGGCTCATAAGTATGAAAATGGCGTTTGGGCGGCTGTTGGAATTCATCCTACCGAACCGAAAGATTTTGATAAATTGGAAGAAGTGGAAAAATTAGCGACTGACCCGAAAGTGGTCGGAATCGGAGAGTGTGGATTGGATTATGCCCATTTTGTCCGCGAGCAGAGCGGGTGGAAACAAAATGGAGCACCCGCAATTGCCGCAGGCAACGGCGGGTTTGTTGATGTAAAAAAAGAAAAGGATTTGCAGAAAGAAATTTTTGAAAAGCATATTGAGTTTTCCCGAAAATATAAAAAACCCCTGGTTATTCATTGTCGGGAGGCGTTTGCCGATACGATAGACGCCCTGACGGTTAATAAAAATAATCTTTTGCCCGAGCCGGGAATTTTACATTTTTTCACCGGAACAATCGATGATGCCAAGCGATTACTGGATTTGAATTTTTCGTTTACCTTCGGCGGCCTGATTACTTTCAATCGGTCTTTTGACGATGTATTAAAATTTATTCCGCTTGAAAAAATATTGGTTGAAACCGACGCCCCTTTTGTAACTCCCGTTCCCAACCGGGGCAAACGCAATGAACCGGCATTTATTGTTTCGACAGCGAAAGAGTTGGCTAAAATAAAAAGCATTTCTTTCGAGGACGCCTCGGAAACTGTTTTTAAAAATACAATTAGAGTGTTTAATCTTTCCATATGAAATTTGACGCGATTCTTTTTGATATGGATGGGGTGATAGTGGATACCGAACATCTTCATTCCAAAGCGGAGCTGGCTACATGCGCCGCCAATAACCTTTCTGTGCCATTAAGCGAATGGGATCATTTCCGCGGCAAGACAACCCGCACTATTTTTGAATATATTGTTTCTAATTATTCCAAAAGGCCTCTTGATGTCGAATATCTTATCAATCACAAAACCGAAAATTATCTCGCGCTTGCCTCCAAAGAAGCCGTATTGATTCCGGGATCGGTTGAATTCTTGAAATGGATGCGTCCACGAGTCTCCAGAGCGGCGCTTGCCACTTCCAGCAAGCGGGTAATCCAGGAGTTGATGTTTGATATGTTCGGATTGGGGCAATATTTTGACTCCGTTATCACCGGTGATGACGTAAAAAACGGAAAGCCCGACCCCGAGCCGTATCTGAAAGCGGCCAAGTCCGTCGGCGTTCCCATAGGCAGATGTGCCGTGATTGAAGATTCCGACAGCGGAATTACCTCCGCTAAAAACGCCGGCGCATATCCCATCGGCATAACTACTTCATACGACTCAAAGCGGCTTTTAAATGCCGGAGCAAGGAAAACATTTGCTACCTTTAAAGAGATATCGGATTTTTTGGAATCCGGAGGTTTTTTGTAAACCGTTGATTTATGGCCGGCCTATTTGTGATGCAAACATAAAACGTCGCTTTTTGGGCGTATTATGCGTTTTAAGAATGTGATGCGATAGTGTTGTATAATTGCCATATGGTTAAAGAGACTTATTCGGTAAAAGGAATGGACTGCGCTTCATGCGCGGTGTCCATAGAAAAAGCTTTAAAAAAAATTAAAGGCATTAATGACGCAAAAGTCAGCTATGCCATGGGGAAAATATTCATTGAGCACGATGGCTCGGTGACAAAAGAAGGAGTTAAAAAAACAGTCAAAGATACGGGTTATTTTTTGGATGAAACGGAGGATGGCAATCGGGAAAATAATAAAATGGAAGTAAATCACGAAGAACACGCCGAACACGACCACGCCAAAATAGAAAATGACGACCAAATATCCCTGCTCAAGAAAAAATTTATTTTCGGGGCGCTTGTCTCCGCGATTGTTTTGTTTTTGAGTTTCGGTGGAAAGGCGGCTTCATTTGTTCCGTCCCAGCTTTCTTTACTTGTAATGCTTCTGCTGGCGATACCTGTTGAATTTTGGGTCGGAAAGCAATTCTGGCGGGGAATGTATTATGAATTCAAAAATCTGAGTCCGGGAATGGACAGCTTGGTGGCGCTTGGCACCGGAGCCGCATTTTTCTTCAGCGCGGCGATTGCTGTTGTGCGGCTGGTGCCGCAGTTTACAGGATTTTTACTGGCTGGATTTGAGCCCTATTTTGATGCCGCGGTTGTCGTCATCACTCTCATAATTCTGGGAAAATACCTTGAGGCCAAAGCCAAAGGGTCGGCTTCCGAGGCAATAAAAAAACTTCTGACTCTTCAGGCAAAGACCGCCCATCGTATCGACGAAAACGGAAATATTCACGATATGGACGTGATGATGGTAAAAATAGGGGATGTTCTTCTGGTA
>JAKAHN010000109.1 GCA_021814895.1 bacterium | reverse complement strand
GACCGCCAAATGCTTGCCGAAGACGGAATGTTTGTCGTCGTCGCTTCAATCAACACTTCAACCGGAAAACTGCGAAAATCTCCTGACATTATTTCCCGAGGCTTTGTTTATCTCCGCGAATCGCAAGAACTTCTCCAACAAGCCCGAATTATCATAAAGAAAACTGTTGAAGACACCACTGCCGGAATGAACCCGATCAACTTCGAGTATGTCAAAACCGTTTTGACCGACAACCTATCCCGCTTCCTATTCCAAAAAACCGCTAAGCATCCGATTGTAATACCTGTGCTGATAGGAGTCTAAAAAGCTTCAAAGCTACTGGAGCTTCTCAAAAATTCCACGATATATCGTGGAATTTTTTGTTAATGTACGCCCAAAATTGTATATGTTTAACCACTTAATATCTATGAAGCTATAAAAGCCGCCTTGTAGAGGTCTGACTTCCACGAGGATTGCACGAGCATTGTATCGTGGAAGTCAGACCTCCACAGGAGACTTTAATTATTTCTGCTATAATATCTAAATGTCAAAATTTCAGGGACTTACTTCTAAAAAAGCCGGAGAACTATTAAATCAATTCGGTCGGAACATAATTGAAGAAAAGAAAAAAAATGTTCTTAAAAAACTAATCCGCTGGATATTTTCGCCGGTTTCTTTGATGTTGCTCGCCACCGCATTTCTTTCGCTTTACCTCGGCAAAACGGCAGATTTTTGGATAATCATTTTCTTATTTTTATCAAATTTCGCAATCAGCGTCTGGCACGAACGAAAAGCCGATAAATCCATTGAGAAACTCCAACAACAGCTGACACTCAGAGTAAGGGCTTTTCGCGATGGCGCTTGGCAAATCATAGACTCCATACTTCTTGTTCCGGACGATATTGTGGAATTAAAAATCGGCGCCGTAGTACCGGCTGACGCAACAATAGTTGAAGCAAAAAATCTTTCAATAAATGAATCGGTTTTAACCGGCGAATCATTGCCAAAACAAAAAGAGATAAACGATGTCGCCTATTCCGGCTCATTCGTGACAACCGGCAACGCCATCGCCAAAATCAAAGCAACTGGCAAAAACACATATTTCGGAAAGACAGTAATGTCTATTGAAAAAACCACAAGACGAAGCTCTCTTGAAAAAGATATTATTTCCATCTCAAAATTAATCTCGATTGTCAGTATTGTTGTTATCGTTTTATTGACTATCTTTCTCGTTGCCCTTCATTCACCATGGAGCGAAGTTGCTGTCCTTGATTTAAGTCTTCTGATCGCAGGCGTACCGGTTGCCCTACCGACCGTTATGAGTTTGATTATTTCCATTGGTGTTTTTGAACTGTCAAAGAAAAATGTTGTTGTCCGACGGCTCGCTTCGCTTGAAGACTTGGCAAACGTCAATATGCTTCTCTCCGACAAAACCGGCACCTTGACCGAAAACAAAATTCACGTGGAAAGAACTGTCGCCTTCGGAAATTATTCGGAAAAAGAAATCCTTTCTATGGCCTTAAATGCCGCGCCTGATTCGGAAAATAATCCGATTGATTTTGCCGTCACTGAAAAAGCCAAACAAATTGGAGCGGTGTCCGGCAAAAAAGTGGACTTTATTCCGGGTGATTCAGAACGAAAAAGAAGCACGGTCATCATTGAGTCCGATGGTAAAAAACAAATAATCTCTCTCGGCGCCTCGCAAATAATTGAGACTCTTTGCCATTTTGACGTTGAAACAAAAAAGAAATTCGACGAAGAAGTTTTGAAATCGGCCAAAGATGGTTATCGGGTGCTTGCTATTTCAATCAATCACAACGGCGTTGAAGAAAAAAATATGGAACTTGCCGGCATATTGCTTTTGGCTGACCGGTTGCGTGAAGACGCTTCCGAAACAATCCAATTTATGAACGATAACGGCATCGGTGTAAAAATGGTAACCGGCGACAATATAGAAATCAGCAAAAAAATCGCTTCGGAATTGAAACTTGGCGGCCAAATATATGGCAGAGAAATTCTCGATAATAAAGATGAATTTGAAAAAATCTTTCCGGAAGCAAGCGGTTTTGCCGAAGTTTTGCCAAAAGATAAATACACTTTGGTGGAATTTGCCAGAGAAAAATATTCCGTCGCCGTAACCGGAGACGGAGTCAATGACCTACCGGCAGTCAAGGTAGCGGATGTCGGTTTTGCCGTTTCAAATGCCGTGGACGCCCTGAAGTCAAGCGCCGACATTGTCCTGCTCTCAAACGGCATTGCCGTCATTAAAAACGCCATTATAGAAGCTAGAAAAGTTTTTATTCGCCTTTATAATTATTCCATTTATAGAATTTCCGAAAGCTTCAGAATAATAATCACTATCGCCGTAATCGGTTTAATCTATAAAACTTACCCTCTAACGCCAGTCCAATTGATCGCTCTCGCCCTCCTAAACGACGCCCCGATTATTTCTTTGGCTTTTGATAAAGTCAAAAACTCCTTAAAGCCAGGAAAAATAAATCCGAAGGATAGATTTGTTTTAAGCGGACTTTTTGGTTTAGTTGGAGTGGCTAATAGTTTGATTTTATTTTTCTTGATGATAAATGTCTTTCATTTGTCTTGGTCCGTCATTCAAACAGTTTTCTTTTTGAAACTAACCGTATCTGGTCATATGCTTGTTTATGTCGCCCACACTCGAGAACGATGGTTTAAATTCCTGCCATCAAAACAAGTTATCTGGGCAACCCTGCTCACTCAAGCCATCGCCACAGCGCTCGCCTTTTTTGGTATTCTGACCACTCCAATATCATTCTCTCTTATTATTATCGTCTGGGTTTGGTCGTTCTTCTGGATGCAAATAAGCGAATTAATGAAAATCCTGCAAAACAAAATCGCCAACCACTCTTTGCGTCAATCTTAGAGCTTATCCACAATCTAACCGCAAAAAAGAAAAAAACACTTGCCTGCTAAAACTTTTAAATTTCGGCTACAAATCGCTCATCTTTCGTCAACAGAGTTCACTATGTTTCCTCAAGCTTGACGATTTTCGCTCGAAATTTGAAAGTTTTATCTAGGCATTAGATTATGGACAGGCTCTTAAAAAAACATTAAAATAGCCTGATAAAAATGATGCACATCTTAAAAAAAGGAAGCGTTTTTAAAGCAATCTATATGATTGGCTTTTTCTTTGGTTTAGCAAGCGCGATACCTTCTTATATAAACTCTGAGTTTCTTGCTCAATACGCCGGCAATAAATTGGTGGGGATAATTTTTATAATTGCCGACATCGCAATTCTTGGCGCCTTTTTTCTTATCGGCAAAATTCTCAAAAAATATGGCGCCTACTCAATTGCAACCTTTCTTAGTTCGGTTGCAGTGCTTTCTTTGTTGGGACTTATGTTTGTCAAAATTCCGGCAATTATTTATTTTCTTTTTGT
>JAKAHN010000108.1 GCA_021814895.1 bacterium | reverse complement strand
CGAACATTGCATTTTCGCTCATTAAGTTTCAAAAATTTGACTTCTTTTTTGTTTTACTATAAATTTCTATTCATTATGATTAGTAAGGAAATTTTGGACAAAATCAAATCCGGAGCCATGATCCGGGTTTACGAGAAAATCAAGGAAGGCGACAAAGAAAGAATCGGCAGGTTCCAAGGCCTTGTAATTGCCAGAAAGCACGGAAACGAACCTGGCGCCACCTTTACGGTTCGTTCTACGGTTGCCGGAGTCGGCGTTGAAAAAGTTTATCCCATAAACTCTCCCTTAATCGACAAGGTTGAAATTACGAGCGCGCCCAAAAAAGTTCACCGCTCGAAAATTTATTTCGTAAGAAATCTCTCCAAGAAAAAATCCCGAGAAAAAATCGGGGTGGCGGCGTAGGCAACACACAACCCACAACTCAAACAAATAAAAACGTGAATAAAAAATACGGGTGAACACCTGTATTTTTTTACTTATCCACATTGGCAGACGTTAAAAGATTGAGGTATAATTAAGATATGAAGCCATTAAATAAAACAAAGATAGAGTGGTCTTCTAATTTTGCATATGCAATAGGACTTCTAGTTACTGATGGTAATTTGTCAAAAGATGGCAGACACATAGATTTAACTTCAGGAGACAGAGAACAGTTAGAAAATTTTCTCAAATGTTTAAACAGTAAAAACAAAATTTGTTTTAAACACTCTGGCTCTAACAAAAAACATTTAAGAGTACAACTGGGTGATGTAAATTTCTATAAATTCCTTCTTTCTATCGGATTAATGCCTAACAAAACAAAAATTATTGGAGAAGTAAAAATTCCTAAAAAATATTTCTTTGATTTTTTAAGAGGACATCTTGATGGAGACGGATCGTTTTATTCTTATTGGGATCCGAGGTGGAAATCAAGTTACATGTTCTATACAACATTTTTATCTGCCAGCAAAAAACACATCTTGTGGCTACAAAAAATGATTTTTAACCGCTTAAAAATTAAAGGACGCATAAACAAAAGCGCTAATAGCTCTGTTTATCAATTAAGATTTGCAAAGGCAGAATCGGTAAAAATATTAAGGAAAATATATTATAAAAATAGTGTAATTTGCCTTTCAAGAAAAAAGTTGAAAATTCAAAAAGCTTTGTCTATAGTTAATATCAAGTTATAGATTATGCGCGGGTGGAGAAATTGGTAAACTCGCCACCTTGAGGTGGTGGTGCCGCAAGGCTTGGAGGTTCGAGTCCTCTCCCGCGCACCAAATTATGTTATAATAAATTTATTAAAAATCCGAAAAACATCGGCTCGAACCATATTTTGATTTTAGGAGAGGAAAATTTTTTAATCATATGGAAATGGAAAAATCTAAAACTCAAGCTGATAAAGGCCTTATTATTTTGGTCATTGCCATCATCGTTATCGGCTGGTACTTTTATTCTCAAAAAGGCGGCGAGGGTAGTACCAGCATGAAAGTTCCGTTTCCTTACACCTCCTTTAGTATTGTAAACAATACTTCTTTTGCGTGTGAATCTTTGCTGTCTGCAAATATAATCGGGAGCCCAGAAGAATATCTTACTAACGGGATAGAGGGCAATGTAGCGAAAGGAACTGATAAGGTGGCAATGAACATCAAGGATGCCCAAACTCTTAATTTTCTCACCGGTGCTTCCGTTGGGATTGGAACAAGTGAGGGAGATAATTTTACAATCGTTGTGAACAATGCCCAAAAACTTATGGCCGTTTGGTTCAATGAAAATTTTATTAGTACCGTTGTTCTTAACAAGACAAACGGCCTTGCTGTTTGGTTGAAAGGTAATCCTGACTTCCCGACCTACGGAGCACCACACGGGAGCGTTATTTACATGGTTTGTCGATAATTTCGTTTTTCCAAAATATGCAAAAATCACACATCTATATTTTGATAATTCTGGCTGTAGGATTTTTTCTTGTATTTCAATGGCAAATAAATAAGATGGATAGAAAATTAACGTGTATATATGGTCAACTCAATTTCTTGGTACCTTTTTTGAGTATTCCGGAATGGCGCAACAACTCACAAGCAATTGAAGCATTACAAAACATTGAACGGGGATGTGATAAAGGATATATTTTTTCAGGCATTCCTAAATAAGAAATTTACTACCAAAGAAAAAATAAGGTTGTTAACAGCAAAAACAGTCGCCTTAGGCGACTGTTTTTGTTTATACTGAACTAGCTGAAGTATTATTTCTCCAGGTCTTTCTTTTTATCCTCGTATTCGCTCTTATCTATCTCTCCTTTCGCGTATCTTTCCTTCAAAATTTCCAGCGGTCCTTTTTCTCCATTGCCATCATTGCAACAATTCCAGTGCCTTCTTCCTCTTCCAAAAATAGCTCGTATCACCCAGACAATCACGGCAATGACTATAACCCACCACAAAATCATAAAAATCCATCCCAACCACCCAAACGGCATTCCATATCCCCATCCATAACCCATCATATTGTTGTACGTCATATTATTAAATCCGAAATTTTGAGGGTTCGACCAGTTCCCCCACATCATCCCCATCATAGGCATGTTAAACGGAAATTGTGCGTTCAAATCACAACCACTAAATCTTTTGCCCATCGCGATATGCATATTTTCTAATCCCTGTTCTCCATACATTGCCGCCATCATTCTATCCATTGCTTCGTGACTCGTTCCAGTCATCTGCCCCATAAAATACTCGCCCAAAAGTTCAAAATCAACGTCATTCAGCCCGGAACAAACCAGTTCTTTGCCCTGTAATTTCTCCCAAATCATCCTTCCTTGCTCCTCTTCGCTCTGCGCCCTCACCACCCCACCAACCCCAACAAAAAGAAAAAAAATTATTGAAGATATTATTATTTTTTTCATATTTTTGATTACAAAGACAAATAAGTAATTTTTGAGCGCGGCTTCGGCGACGCCACCACACCCCATCAAGTCCCGTAACTTGTCGTGCGGAATGTGTCGCAGGTAACCTGAGCTTGGTTCCCGAAGGGATCAGGTTACCGAGAGTCAAGGCCGACGACTGCCGCTGGAGCAGGCGGACGGCCGGTTCCGTCAGACAAGCAACGGGCCGCCTTAAAACTTTATTCTTTTCAACCTCAACGAGTTTAGCACAACCGAAAGCGAACTGAAAGCCATTGCCGCTCCGGCCAAAATCGGATTCAAAAGCAATTTGAACGACGGGTACAAAACTCCGGCCGCCACGGGAATCAAAGCAATATTATACGCATAAGCCCAGAAAAGATTTTGCTTAATATTTTTTAAAGTTTTTCTCGAAAGCAAAATAGCTTTATACACTCCGACCGGATCGCCGGAAGCCAAAGTTATGCCTGCCGACTCTATAGCAATATCCGTTCCGGTGCCAATGGCGATTCCGATATCGGCCTGCGTTAAAGCCGGCGCGT
>JAKAHN010000107.1 GCA_021814895.1 bacterium | reverse complement strand
TGTGCCGGAAGTTGATGATCCGATAAGATCGTTTTTCAATATTCCTCTTGTTATCGCCGATAAGGTGGTTGGTGTTTTAACTATCGCTCACACCAAAGTCGGGCTTTATAAAGAAGAAGAAATGACGATTTTGTATAAAATTGTCGGCCAAGCATCACAGGCGGTCACTCGGCTTCAAGATGTCGTTAAAACCGAACAGGGGAAATTAAACGCTATGGTTGAAAGTATGGCTGATGGCGTAGTGATGACCGATATTGACTACCGAGTGGCGGTTATTAATCCTAGCGCCAAGATTGTCATCGGAGCGCAAGATAAAAAAGAAGTGACGATTTTTGATTTTATAGACAGTCTCGGCGGAAAGTTTGATATTCGTGGTCGGCTTGAAGAGTCGGTCAAATTAAAAAAAACTTATGTTGCCGAGAAAGTTTTGCTTAACGACAAATTTTTTCAAATTTTCGTTTTTCCGGTTTTGAGCAATGCAAAATTACGCGAGGGCGAAGTTTTGGGCGGGGTGGTTATTTTCCACGATATCACTCATGAAATAGCATTGGAGAAAGTAAGACAGGAGTTTACCGGAATGGTTGTCCACGAATTGCGTTCTCCGCTTGACGGTATAAAGAAAATCGCCGAAGTTTTAAAGAGCAAGACGATCAAGAGAGATTCGCAATCTTTTGAAGAGTATCTCACGATGATCTACCAGAATTCTTCCAATATGCTTAATTTGGTCAATGACATTCTGGATTTGGCCAAGTTGGAGGCGGGGAAATTTGAAGTTCATCCGAAGTTGATTGATGTAAAAGAAGTGATTGAAGGGAGGGTGGATTTTTATAAGTTGCTGGCGGAGGACAAGAAAATAAAATTCACCTCTGTTATTGATAAAATGTTGCCGGAAAAAATTGTTGCTGACGGGGAAGCAATTAAGCAAAGTTTGGATAATTTTATTTCAAACGCTTTAAAATTTACCGACCATGGTGAAGTACGGATCTCGGCTTTTGTTCATAATTCGGGTAAAAAAGTTTCCTATGAGGTGTCAGCCGTTGGGGCGAAATTAACGGTTGCTCTACCTGAAGAAATTAAACTAGAAGGGCAGTCTCTGGTTGTTGCGGTTTCCGATACAGGCGTCGGTATTTCAGAAGAAGGTTTGGGTCAGCTTTTCAGCAAGTTTAAACAGTTAAACGCGGGTAAATCACCTTCTGTTAAGAAGGGTACAGGGCTCGGATTGGCTATCACTAAGGGCTTAATAGAGGCTCATAAGGGGGTGGTAGGGGCTGTCTCAAACATCGGGATTGGAAGCGTTTTCTATTTTGTGATACCATTAGAAAAAGTCGCTCAATAAGCTCAAAATTTAAAAAACAATTCCCAAAGAAATATTAAATACAACAGATTAAGACTCCTAATAATTTTGTATTTTTTTATGTTTTTTTTGGAATTTGGAATTTCATTATCTTTATACGAAGTTTTGAAATTTTTATAAATTAAATATTAAAATTTTTTTATCATGAAAAAAGTTCTAATTGTCGACGACGATAAAGTTTTCAGCAAGGTTCTTGCGGATACTCTTATTGGTGAGAAATTTATGGTTGTTGAAGCGTCAAACGGCCAAGAAGGTCTGACGATTTTTGAAAAAGAAAGGCCAGATCTGGTGGTTTTAGATGTGAGAATGCCCGCATTGGACGGTATAGGTTTTTTGAAAAAATTGCGTGAGAAAAATAACAACATAACTCCAGTGCCAGTTTTAATTGCTTCCAATCTGTCGGATATGGATAAGGTGGGCGAGGGAGTCAGTCTTGGGGTTAGGGGATATATTTCCAAAACTGAAGAGACTACCGAAGGAATCGTTGCTGATATTAAAAGGATTATTGATGAGGAGGAGAGAAAGAAAAAAAGAGAGGGAATGAAGAAAGTATAAAGTATTAAGTATTAGGAAAAATTACAAATCACAAGCAATAAATTACAGAACCCCTGCCCAAGTTTTGCTACCGTAAAACTTGGGCAGGGGTTTTCAGACATTTCAGTTATCCACCGCCCCCTTTTTTAAACCGTTGACAATAATTATATCGAGGAATAGCATATAAATACCTTGAATTACGAAATGCCCGAAATTTAATACTTTGATACAATAATGACGAGGCCTTGCGGCCTCGTCATTATGTTAAAAACATCAATCACAGTATACAACAAATTGCGAAACAAAGTAATCGAAATCTACAATCATCTTAAACTTAGCCGATACGAAAAGATCAAAGGTCGCAAACTATCTATTCCGATCATTGACGCCATCACTCTCTCACTCTGGAAACAAAAGCAAAACATCAAGACCAAAAAGTCACTCTTTGAGATCATCGCTCCCTTGTGCAGTTACAAAACGCTGGTTGTTTCTCTCAATGCCGTCATCAAACTGGTTGCTATCATTCTCACAATTCTTCTCCAATTGAATCGTGAGTCTGCTCACCCGATCAAATTCCACGACTCAACCGATATTGAGACCTGCGCTCTCCGGAAAAGCAAAAACCATAAGACAATGAATATTCTCTCCTCGTATTCGAAGACGGGTAAAGGCTGGTTTTACGGCTTAAAACTTCACTTAACTAGCGATTATAAGGGGAAGATACTAAACGCCAGATTCACTTCCGGAAACGGGAGCGACCGGAAACAATTGAAAGAAATGAACCGCCACCTCAAAGGAGTCTTTGTCGCTGATGCCGGTTATATTTCAAAAGAATTGGAAAAGGATTTCAACCCCGAAGACGGCCGACTGCTCATTACTGTCCCTCGGTCTAACATGAAAAAGCTGGCTACCTTCTTCCAGATTTTTCTTCAACGAGCCAGAATGAGAATCGAGCTTCACTTCAGAAACCTCAAATTGTTCTTTGGACTGGAAACTGGACTGCCGAGATCGATTGACGGTTATCTCGGCAACTATCTTTTTGCTCTCGTTGCTTATATGGTCGCTTAGCCTTAGTTTTTCAATTTCGTATTAAAAGTTTAAGTTTCGCAAACAAAAATCAAAAACAGAGACCGCTCTGCGGTTTTGTTGTTGATTCAAAAATGGCTTGATGGGGGATTTCGTAATTCAAGGTAAATACGACCCTGCGTTGGGTCGAGTACAACAAAACCAGCCCTCAAGTGAGGGCGCATCGGAGACAAAACTGTATGACTAATGCACCTCCCACGGCGACTAACATCGCCATAAACAACTCCGCCACAGCAGTCTGACCGGGGCCGCCCCCACAACCCTTCTTCCCCATGAAGGTCTTCAAACCTCCGTGATGACGGGTCCTATAGCCCCACATTTTCCGGCGCTCCGGTTTCCCTCCCTGCAAATGCCCGGCACCAATTCCTTCAAGGGAGGCGGTGCCGGGCTAGTATTTTACCCAATTTTCCTTGAAGTCAGACTTCAAGGAAAAAACAAATGCCAAAAATGTGTATAATTGATGAATGAGTTTTAAATCAAACAAAGCTTTTTGGGACAAGGAATATTCACA
>JAKAHN010000106.1 GCA_021814895.1 bacterium | reverse complement strand
TTTTTTTTCTGGTTCATAAATTATTTAGTATTCTTCGCAGAGTAGAAATGCTGGCTTCATAAGAATATCTTGCCTTTACTGTTTTCTGCCCTGCCTTTCCAATTTTTTTTAATAAATTACGATTATCATAAAGCATTTTTATTTTATGAACCCATTCTTCTGTCGTTTCAGATAAAAAGCCGTTTTTTCCGTCCTGGACCAAATAATTATTCTCGCCCACAGCAGAAATCACGACTGGCACGCCACAAGCCATATATTCTACGGCCTTAAAAGCACATTTGCCGCGATTCCATTCATTATCCTTAAGTGGCATTAAACCTATATCAAACTTCTGTATGATCGCCGGCACAACCCCCTCCCTACTCCAGTCTAAAGAATCCACGAATTCGACTTTCAGCCCGTCCATAGTGAAAAGATCGTAAACTTTTTGACAAGACAAAGAACCGACCAGAACTAAACTAAAGTTTATTTTTTGGTTTATCAGATCCCTAAAGACTGGCTTTAATATTTTGAGATTATTATAATGATCCACGGCATTGCCGACCCAACCAAGGATAATCTCTTTTTTACCTCTTCCGTATTCCTTTGAGAACCTTGAATAACACGCAAAATCAATACTGGTAGGAATAATACAAACATTTTTATTGTATTCCTTGGCCCAGTTCGCCAGGGAATGACTGCCAACTATAACAACGTTAGCCAGCTTAACTAAAATTTTAGTTTTCCATGGAGAGTGGAGGTAAACGGCGTCATCAAAATCAAAAATTATTTTTCTTCTAAAAAACAACTTATAACAAACAATCATTACAAAAAAATATTTGTTGTATATCGCTCTCTGTAGAAAAATAACGTCTTTTTGTTTAATCTTTGAAAAAATTAACAAATAACGCCACAATAGTTTAACTTTGCGCCTTAAAGAGCTTTGGGAAACCAAAGACAATGATGGTTCATAGACAATTGCCTGAATTCCCTGACGATTAAGGTTCTCCGCCACTAAAAACGCTCTCTGCCTAGAACTGCCGGCGCTACGATCTCCTTTTGTAAAAAAATTAACAATCATCTATGTAAAAAATCTATAATTTTTCTAGCCCTTTTAGCCCAGTCGTATTTTTTAATGTCTTCCAACGCTTGGTTAGCAACTTCTACCATCGCAGTTTCATTACGAAGAGCAATTTTTATTGTTTCCGCTAGTTCGGCGGATTTGTCCGCTACTACCAACACGGCATTTTCTTCGTTTAAAATTTCTCGGATTGAGGGCAAATCGGAGGCGACAATCGGCCGGTCCGCCGCCATATATTCAAACAGCTTCATCGGCGAGGTATAGAACTTGGAAATCTCTTCTTGGGCGGAATTAGGCAGTACCAAAACGTCGGCCGCTTTCAGATAGAGCGGAATTTGACTATGCGGTTTTTTCCCCAAGATTAAAATGTTTTCTTCGTCGCCGTATTTTTCTTGAAACTTTTTTACGTCCTCCTCCAGTCCGCCCACAAAAACCGTCAGAATATCTTGGCCCAATTCCCGCGCCGCTTGCGCCAAAATATCCGCTCCCTTCCAGGCATAAAGATGACCGGCGTATAGAACAATCTTTTTATCCTCCGGCAATTCCAACCTGGCTCTGGCTTCTTGTTTAGTGAGAGCGATGTCAAATTTGGCCAGATCTACCCCGTCCGGCGCCACTAAAATTTTGTCGGCTTTCACGCCCTCATCTATCAATTTTTCTTTCAAATAATTGTTGATTGTTACCAATGTTTTGGCTTGTCGCCATATTTTTTTGTGCCCGGATTTGATTTTGGCGGGCAAACGATGAATTTCCAAATGGTAATTTCTAAAAAAGCGACCCGCTCTTTGTTCCCGAGAATAAAGAGCGTCGTATTCTTTGCCGGCCAGATAAATTTTAGCTGCCAGCAAAAAAGTCGTTGTCGCCAGCCAAAAAGGAAATCGGCCCAACAACTTATCCGCGAAAATCAAATCCAGCGTCGGCAATTTTTTTATGGTAAAATTTCGTTTTACGCCGTAATAAACAAAGGGGTCGTCTTTAACGGAGTTAAATCGCCGCGGAGTTAGCAAAACAACTTCCGCTCCCTGATCGGCAAAAGCCTCGCATGTTTTCATAATTTGAATGCCATGCGCTTTTTCCGTGGGAATTCTTGAGTTGGCCAGATAAATCAGTTTCATTCTTGTCTTTCTCCCAAACGACAACATCTTTTACAGACGGGAGTTAAATTGTTTTGTAAAAGTTTAAGCCTGAATTCTCTCATCTCTCGCCCGTTCCAAATTTCCTCAAAATCTTGCTCCAGCAGGCTGCCGAAGGTTTTTTTGATAAACGGACAAAAAATAATTTCTCCTTGAGCGTTAATTCTTGGAGCCAACATATCCTTGCAGCGCAATTTGACTCCCTGGCGCAAAAGCCCGTTGAAATAGAGCTTGGGGTGGCGATAAAAAATAGTCGGCTGAATCAAAACGTTCAACCCCTTGATTTTCTTGAGCTCTTCCAAAATCTCCGTCAACTTGCTTAACTTGAAAGAATACGCGTCATTTTCCTGACAGTCAATCGCCAAATCCGATTCTCCCAAATCAAGCATCGCCCTGGCGTGCTCGGCGTCTTTGGGAGTGGCAATCATTTCAAACTGCAAACTGTAGTCGGAGATTCCTTCTTCTTTCAACAATCGCGCCACTTCCGCCAATCGGTCGATGTTCTCTTCCATAATAACCGAATTCACGGTTAAGCTGAAATCATTCTTGGTCAAAGCAAGCGCTTCCATCAATTTGTCAAAGGCATAAGCTTGGCCCCGGATTTGATTGTGCAATTCTTTGGGTCCGTCCAAAGAAAAACCCAAACCGGTGATGTTTTTGCAGTGCCGCAATTGATTGATATTTTGCTTGTTAATCAAAGTTCCGTTGGTTTGCAGATAAACCTTGATGCCCAGATCGCCCAAATAATCAATAATTTCAAAAATGTCGGGCCGCATAAAAACTTCCGCCCCGATTAAAGAAACTTTATTTATTTTTTGTTCCGCTTGTAACCGCTTAAAAATTTCCTTTATTTTCTCCAAAGACAAATCTTCTTTGCCCAAAGCGCGCTCCTGTTTTTGATAGCACATCCGGCAATCAAGATTGCATTTGGTCGTCGGCTCAAAAGTCACGTGCCGAGGCGAGAGCACTCGCCCCTCTTTCTCCAAAAATTTTAGGTTTTTTATTTCTTGTCGCCCGATAAAAAAATTGCGCGTATTTTTAAACGGTTGATATAGGCATGTTTTTTTTAAGATTCTTCTCATTTTTGGCATAAGATTATTTTATAATTGTCAAAAAATAACCGATTGGACAAGGCGATTTTTTTCTTAACTTTTTAGGGATAAGCTTATCAAAGATTAGCGCTAAGGAATAAACTACCAACCTAATAAAATTAAACAACCAACAAGGATGCAGAAGGTAGGCTGCGGCAGTAAATCTTTCGCCGATTCTAACAATCTTTATACTACTAAAACCCGCTGTTTTTAAATCTT
>JAKAHN010000105.1 GCA_021814895.1 bacterium | reverse complement strand
TAATATTTTTTATTTTTCGGCTGATTTTTTGAAAGAGGTATTTTTAGACATTTTTCGTAGTAGTATTTTTATCCAGTGTGAGTCTGTTAAAACTAGGTATTTAAATAAAATATGTTTTAAGTGGGATTGTGCAATGGTAGACCTCAATTTTAGTCTTTAACAAGGCTGTTTTTTGGCGTTGGCATTATTTTAGTCTCAATTTGAAAGGTCTTTGGGGGTCTTTATAACATTTTTAGTTTTCTTTTTAGACGAGATCACATTTTGTGTGTTTTTTGAGATAAACCTTTTAAAAATAGGATTTTCAGGATAACCATTCTTTTTTGATTAAAAATAACCTAAAAATAGTTTAAGATTTTTGATTATTAGAACTCATTGCTAAATCTTAACCAATTAAATTTTTAGATTGAATTTTTTATTAAAATTTAAAATCTCGGACAGCCGATATAATCTTATTTATCCACAATTTTTATTCAAACTCGCTTGTTCTTTGTGATATAATGTCTTTAACAAATAGGTACTAAAATATAATGGTAGCTGGCATAAAAATAAAAGAAAAAAAATTCATATCTTCAAGAGATGCCACGAAGGCTTATGGGTATGCTTCCGACTATATCGGCCAACTTTGCAGGGCAGGTAAATTGGAGTGCGAAAAAAGAATGGACAATGTCTGGTTTATTGAAGAGTTTTCGTTGCAATCATATTGTGAAAATAAAGACAAAGGTTTTCATTTTGTAAGTCCGGCGGAAGGCGCAGGAGAATATGCCGAAGCAACATCAAAAGATGAGGTTGGAGTGGGGATGGAATCGGTAAAATCAGCAAAAGAGCCTGTTGTAGCGCCTAAAGAAGTTTTAGCAGTCAAGATTCCGGAAGTAACACAAATTAGCAAAACTCAAAATGACGAGACAAAAGCTGTAAAAGAATCTGTCGCCGCGGTTATTGAAAAATTTTCCAAAACAAAAAATGCATTGGGAAAAAATGTCGTTAAAGGAAACAGATTGTTTTTTGGAGAAATTGGAAAGATAGGGAAAAATCTTTCATTGCCGTCGCCTGATTTTTTGCATAAAGCATCCGTAATGGTCGGGGCTATAGTTTTGGTTTTCGGCGCATATTATTTCAAAGACAGTTCTTATGTTGGCAATAGCGTAAGATTTTTTGCAAAGGCGGCAATCTCAACAAAAAATTTTATTGATTCCGTTTCGCATATTAAAAAAGCGGATGTGGCTTTGAAAGTCGGCGAAGTTGAAAATTCATTGAAAGATTTATTTAGTATCGCGAAAGAAAAAGTCCGCTTTGCTTCCGCAACAATTTATTTTGCCGAAAAAGAATTAACGTCCGACCCGGCGCTTTTTGCGAAAAATACTTTCAGCGCTCTTTCCGGTCAGGCGCGAAATTATTATTCCGCTGCGCGCGACATCGGCAATCGTTTGGCAACCAGTTTGTCAAAAGATTTTTCAAATGTTTCTTATTTGGCTTTTGCCGGCGCCAACAATGTTCGTCTGTCGGCTTTGTCGCTTGCGGGCAATCCGCTTCAAACTGTAGAAACTATTGCAAAAAAATTCAATACTAAAGTTAACGACTGGATTTTCGGAGGCGCAAGTTTTATTGCTTCCATTTTTGAAATTCCGACAGGTCAGCAAATTGTTTTGCAAATTCCAAAACATCAATCGGAAACGCCGAACAAGCTTGCTCCGGTTTTGTCCGTCTCCGGTCCGACGACGATTGTCAGGTCAGTAACACAAAAGGTTGAATATGCCGGCGTTTCGCGCGATGAAATAAATCAAATGTTGTCAGCGCTTAACAATGACCTACATCAAGAAATTTATAAATTGACCAGTTCCACAAATGGCAACACGGTTTACATCAATAACGTTTACAATGCTCTGGCCCAGACAAACAGGATTGACCAGCTTTCAAATGTTGATATTTCAAATAGCGCTATTACCGGCGCAACAATTACTGATTCAACTTTCTCCGGATCAAGCGGGTCGTTTTCGGGTGGTGTTTCTGCGGGTGGAAATTTGTCCGCCAGCGGAAATATTTCCGGCAGTGGCACACTTTCAATTTTAGCCACGTCCGGCACTTCAACGATTTCAAGCGATGTCGCTTTTGATACGGATACTTTATACATTGACGCAATCAATCATCGGGTTGGCGTAGGCACATCTTCGCCTGATGCTTTGTTGTCTGTAGGGGATAATCAATTTAAAGTTCGTACAACAGGCGCTGTTTCGGCGCAAGGATATGGTGTGCGCCTCAACGCCGACTATATGCCGACAGAAACGGTGCCGGCGTCAGAATATTACGGAAAGTACGATGCTTTCGGTCTAACCGATTTTTTTCCGGATGGGAAATATGTTATTTTTTATAGAAGCGGCACCAATCACGCAGGACCTCCTTATGACGGAATCGTTAAAATGCAAACATCAACCGACCAAGGTAAAACATGGAGCGCTTCTACAACTATCGCATCTGAGGCTGGAATAGACTTGAGAACCGGCGGAGGAGGTGTCAGTCCTGACGGAAGATTGGTCGTGTTCTATTTCAGATATAACGGCGCTGTTTTGGGCACTCATTATATATATTCTGAAGACGAAGGAGCAACTTGGTCAACTGAAAAACAATTGGCCGGCGCAGATTATGTTCCATATGGAAGAATGATTAAAATTGGAAACGGAGAACTAATGCAGTCAATTTACTATTTTAATGCGCCTTATACTTATGTTAGTTATGTAATAAAAAGTTCCGATGGAGGAAAGACTTGGGGAAGTTTGATTCCAGTCAATACACCAGGTTATAATCCAAACGAGGCGTCTTATGTGTATTTGGGCGGCGGTAAAATCTTAGGAGTTATTAGGGCCGGTGGTACGGCGCCGCAGGAAATGATTCAGGTATTGAGTACCGACAACGGAGAAACCTGGACCAATATTGGCAACCTTGTTTGGGGCGCATGGGCCGGTGGTTTAGGCTACAATGCTTGGCTTAATACCTTTATGACTCCTAATGGCAGAAGGATGGTGGTGGCGTATTTTATGGACAGGGACCAAAAAAAGATACGCGCCATTTACGGCTATGCCTCCGATATTATCGCCAATGGAATATCTGGCTGGATGATGAACAGTGTAATTGACGTCGGGAGTTTTGCGGGCGGTTCTAGCGGTGGTTATCCTTCCGCAATTCATCCTTATGACACCCCGTATGGATTTGGTTGGTTTTATGAAGAAAATCCTTTGGGCGGCACAAACATCAAATTCTTCACATCGCCGATAAATAATTCTGTTCCATACGATACCTCTTTTGCCACCAATCTCGGAATAGGAACCACTTCACCTTTCGCCAGACTTTCTTTGAGCGCGAATGCGGGCGACACTTATAATCCCGTATTATTTACAATCGCTTCCAGCACCGCTGGGACAGCCACCACAACGGTATTTTCTATATTGGCAAGCGGCAACGTCGGCATTGGCACCACCTCCCCGTACGCCAAACTCTCGGTCGCCGGCAACGGTGT
>JAKAHN010000004.1 GCA_021814895.1 bacterium | reverse complement strand
GCGAGGCACCGGGGAAAACTTTGTTGGATAGGAGCGAGCTCCGCTCGCTCTAATTATATGCGGTCATTCATCCCCGCCGCAAGCGGACGGGGTATTCTGACCGCTTCCAATAAAAAAAATTACATGTTGATATCTTTTTAAATTTTTTACACTTGATACCCTTTGGAAATTGTTTTTTGGAATTTGGAATTTTACAATTTATTTCATTTTCAAATACACCTTATTCCCATAACGCAAGTCTATATAATTTACCTTCCCGATATCGTTGCCATCCTTTTGCAAATCAGCCTCTATAGATGAAAGTTTCATGACAATATTGTTCGGTTCGTCTTCACCCTGAATCCGGATTTCAACTCCGTTATCAAGAGTAAAAAAATAGTCGGAATCTTCTTCCCTCACAATAATTACATTAAAATCAGCTGACTTGAAGGCGTCTATAAATTGACGCAACTTATCAATTTTTTTTTGTTCAAAAACTGTCGTCTCACTTTGTGGTTTGGCTTTAGTAAAAATTGTCAAAATAGTTTCGCTCGTTGTTGAAGCGGTAGTCGTTCCTGACAAAATCTGCTCGGCGTTTTTAAAAGCAAAACCTTTATTGTCAATAATCAAACAATCACCGACAATATCCGATTCAGAGCACCATTTTGCGTATGGTAATCTTTTGCTTATTTTGATCGTTAAATTTCCAAGCCCGGCTAAAACCGTCTGAACATTGGCGATATCAGGAAAAGATTTTTGTATCGTCACGATAATTTTCCCACTGTTCATAAACAAAAAATTATTCCTTGGGATTATGCCGAGCCATTTGCCGGACAATTCGGAAGCGACCAACGATTTTATGCTACCGGCCGAAGCACTTTCAGCACCGACAACATTTACGGAGTTAATCGCCAAAAAATCAAAATTAAAGAAAGTCCTCATTCCCATAAAAATAGAGATGGCAAAAAGTCCGCCCAAAACTGCTCGGCGTAAAAATTTTTTCCGGTTTTGTCTTTTTAGCTTCGGTGAGGATAAAACCCTTCTTTTATATCGCATAAAGGTTATGCTTCTATATTAACATTATTTAGAAAAAATATTTTTGTATAAATCCCGCCTACACGAAATATGAGCTACCCCCGAGATGGGTATCTTTAGTTTTTTATTTAATAGATGTCATAAATATCAAACTAATTCGTACGTTTAAAAAGCTCGTATTCTCTTAATCTGTCACAATGCCAAAAAACGTTTAGTTTATTTTTTTTCTGTAATAATCTCTCCTCCGAAATATTTTTGAAGAACCGGTGGAATTTTAACACTGCCGTCCGCTTGCTGATAATTTTCGACAATAGCGGCAAGAATGCGCGGAGTGGCAACAGCGGTGCAATTCAAAGAGTGCGCGTATTTTTTCTTACCGGCATCGTCATAGCGAATATTGAACCGGCGCGTTTGAAAATCGTGAAAATAAGACGCGCTGGAAAGCTCACGATAAGTACTGCTCGCCGGGAACCACACTTCGGTATCATACTGCTTAACCTTGCTCGCTGATAAATCGCCGGAACAAATCAAAAGGCGGTGATAAGGAAGTCCTAGCGATTCAACAAATTCTTCAAAGTTACCGTTTATTTCTTCATGCAAAGAAGCGGAAACAGAGTGGTCAGCCTCGCAAATAATTAATTGCTCTAATTTATAAAATTCATGTACACGAATAAGACCTTTTGTATCCTTGCTGTAACTACCTGCCTCCCTTCTATAACACGGCGAAAAAGCCAAATAGCGTTTCGGCAATTTTTCTTTTTTCAAAACCTCTTCAGCGTGATACGCCATCATCGGGACCTCAGCCGTTCCGGAAAGATAATCATCATCTTGAGTTTTAAACAAATCTTCGGCATCTTTTGGCAAATGACCAGTACCATAAAAAAATTCTTTTTTGACTATCGCTGGAGCAATAAAAGGAGCGAAATTTTTCTTGCTAAAAAACTCACGGGCATAATTCCACACAGCCCAAGATAATTCCGCGCCTGCGCCCTTAAGAAAATATCCTCTGAAACCGTGAACTTTTGTTCCTCGTTCAAAATCAACCATCTGGAGCGCTTCCATAAGCTCAATGTGGTTTTTTGGTTTGAAATCAAATTGAGGTTTCTCGCCCCAAACTTTCGCCTCTATATTTTCCGTCTCGTCTTTTCCATCTGGTACCGACATATCGGGCATATTCGGCACAGCAAGCATTAAAGTCTGCCATTTTTTCATCACCTCTTTCAAATCAGCATCTTCTTTTTCCATTGAAACCTTGAGAGTCTTCATCTCGGTAATAATTTGCTCCCTTTCAACGCCCGACGCGCTTACTACTTTCGCGCTAACAATATTTTGCTCGGCGCGTTTTTTTTCAAGCGAAGCGATAATCTCACGTCTTTTATCATCAACACGCAATAATTCTTCCACATCAAAATTAATATGTTTCTTTTTGGCGCCCATAGCTACCAATTCTTTATTTTCGCGAATGAATTTGATGTCGAGCATAAAATAAAATTGACCTAATTAATCTAATTTCTAATTGATCTAAACAATGACTAAATTCCAAATTTTAATTAAAAATTTAAAAATCAAAATGTAAAATTATAATGCAAAATAAAAAAATATTGATTATTAAAAACATTGGACATTTTGACATTTTTAACTGTCATTTTGCATTTTGATATTTACATTTTACATTACAATAATACCAACAAGTGGTAAAATTAACAAATGAATTTGGCCACTCTCAGTCCGAATGATTTTCCTCGTCGGCTTAAGGAAATAGCCGACCCACCAAAAAAACTCTACATAAAAGGCGAGCTACCTCGGGAAGATTATAAATGGCTTTGTGTTGTCGGTTCGCGAAAATACTCGCCTTACGGAAAAGCGGTCTGTGAAAATTTGATTGCTGGTTTGGCGGGATTGCCAGTGGTTATTGTTTCCGGCTTAGCGCTCGGTATTGATGGAATCGCCCACCGTTCCGCCCTTTCAGCCGGACTAAAAACTGTCGGCGTGCCCGGTTCCGGATTGAGTCCCGAAGTCCTATATCCTTCCGCCAGCCGTAGCTTGGCCGATGACATACTTCGCTCTGGTGGAGCTTTGATTTCCGAATTTGAACCGGATTTCAAAGCAACACAGTGGAGTTTCCCGCAAAGAAACAGAATTATGGCCGGACTTTCCGATGCTGTGATGGTAATTGAAGCGGAACTAAAATCCGGCACTCTTATTACTTCCCGATTGGCGACTGATTACAATCGCGACGTTTTCGCAGTTCCTGGATCAATTTTTTCTACAACTAGCGAAGGCCCGCATATGTTAATACAAAAAGGGGCGGCGGTCGTATCCTCGACCGCCGCCCTCCGCGAAGCACTAGGTTTTACAGAAAATAAAAACTCGGAATTATCCGCTAGAAACCATTCCGACTGTTCCCCCGACGAGAAAAAAATTCTTGAGATTTTAAAAACGCCAATGCCTCGCGACCTGCTTGCCGATTCTCTGGATATGCCATTTTCAAAATTGAATACTATTATTTCCGTTTTGGAAATCAAAAAACTGATTAAGGAAGAAATGGGTGAATTAAGAAGGACTTGACTTTTTTTCAAAAAAAATTTATTGTGCGGGTAGTAAAAAGCGGAGGAACAACTATGGAAATTCAACCTTTGTGTATTGTTACCCCAACACAGGAATGTCCGGTTCTTGCGACAATCGGAAACATGCAAATAATGGCGGTGGTAAAACACGGTCAACAAATGACCGTAACCGCCGTAGGACCATACCTGGTCGAGTGTAAATTTTTAGTCGGAGACCCGATACTTTGGTACGCAGTCGCACTGTTCCCGCGTGACAAAATTTCATGGCACGCCCCGCCACCTTCATAGCGAGCTTCGGCTCGCTTTTTTTTGGTCAAATTTGCCATTTTTAGAAATAATGTGTAATACTAAATACACTATGCATTTAGTAATTGTTGAATCACCATCAAAAGCGAAAACAATTGGAAAATATTTAGGTAAAAATTTTGAAGTGAAAGCGAGCGTCGGTCACGTGAGAGATTTGCCAAAATCAAGCAAAAAAGCCGTTGATATAGAGGGTGGTTTTATTCCCCATTACGAAGTAGTTGCCGGGAAAGAAAAAATTATCAGTGAAATAAAAAATTCTGCCAAAAAAGCCGACGAGGTTTTACTTGCTACAGACCCTGACCGCGAGGGCGAAGCTATAGCTTGGCATATCGGTCAGCTTATTGAAAATGATTCCGCCAAGTCAAAAGTTAAAAGTGTAAAATCAAAAATTAAAAGAATTTCTTACCACGAAATTACAAAAGAGGCAGTTGAAGAAGCGATCGCCCATCCGAGAGAAATTGACCAAAACCTCCGCAAAGCCCAAGAAGCTCGACGAGTCCTTGACCGACTTTTCGGCTATGGCCTTTCCGGTCTAATCTGGAAAAAAGTCCGGTACGGTCTGTCGGCCGGACGAGTCCAATCTCCCGCCCTTAGAATTATAATGGAACGCGAACGCGAAATCAGGGCTTTTATCCCGAGAAAGTTTTGGGTAGTAAGCGCTGAAGTAGAAACCGGCAAAAAAGAAAAATTTATTGTCACTGCCGACAAAGAAGCCGATTCGGAAAAAGAAGCTTTGAATATTGTTGAACTAGCGAAAAAATCAGATTGGAAAGTTTTGTCGGTTGAAGAGAGCGAAACAAAACGCTCCCCTCGCCCACCATTTATCACTTCCACTTTGCAACAAGTAGCTTCCTCTCGTCTTGGATTTTCGCCGTCCCACACAATGCAAATAGCCCAAAAACTTTACGAGGCCGGATTGATTACCTATATGAGAACCGACAGCACGAACTTAAGCGATTCAGCCAAAACTCAAATCGCGGGAGTTGTTAAATCAAAATACGGCGAAAAATATTACGCTCCGAGAGTTTTTGCCGGCAAAGTGAAAAACGCTCAAGAAGCGCACGAAGCAATCCGTCCGTCAGACATCGGCAGAGTTACAGCCGGTCATACACCTGAACAAAAAAAACTTTACGAGTTAATTTGGAAACGAGCCGTCGCTTCGCAAATGTCTGACGCAAATTTGCTTCGGACAAAAATAACCGCCAAAGCGGGAAAGGATGAAAAAATCCCGACATTTTCAGCAAACGGCAGTCGATTGGTATTTCCCGGCTGGCTTTCAGCCGACCCGGAATCACGAGGAGAGGATGTTGAACTGCCAAAAGTTTCAAACAACGATCCGCTTAAACTTCTTGAAATAAATTCTGTCGGTAAACAAACCGAACCGCCAAACCGCTATACCGAAGCCAGTTTGATTAAAGAACTGGAAAAGCGAGGTATCGGCAGGCCTTCAACTTACGCCTCAATTATGCGAACTATTGAAGACCGCGGTTATGTCACAAAAGAAAACCGGACCCTTTTCCCAACCGACACGGGCGAAGTGGTCAGTGATTTTTTGGAAAATAATTTTAATTCTTATATCAGCGACTCGTTCACCGCCGAAATGGAAGACGAGCTAGACGACATTTCAACCGGCAAAAGAGAATACGAAAAAACATTGTCAGATTTTTACAAACCGTTCATCAAGGAAGTGAAAGCTAAAGAAAAAACGGCAAAAGTAACCAACTTGGGCGATGCCGACCCAAAGTGGAAGTGTCCGGTCTGCGAAGGGTCGATGATTATAAAGCTCGGCAAAAACGGCAAATTTATGTCCTGCGCCAAGTTTCCAGACTGTGTCGGCGCCCGAACAATTGAAGGGAAAGAACTGGCCGGGCCGAAAGAAACCGGCGAATTATGTCCTGAATGCAAAACCGGAAAACTGATTGAACGCGAGGGTCGTTTCGGAAAATTTATCGCTTGTTCAAATTATCCGAAATGCCGATTTATTAAAAACGACGAAAATGCAAAACCAAACGGAAGTGGAGTAAAATGCCCAACTTGCAAAAACGGCGAGATTGTTGAGAGACGCGGACGTTTTGGCCCATTTTGGAGCTGTTCAAATTATCCGAAGTGCAAATTTGCGATGAAAGCCAAACCAACCGGTAAAATATGCGAGCTTTGCGGTTCATTGATGATGGATGGCACGAAGACAATACCCGAGCGTTGCTCCAACAAAACCTGCAAAAATTTCCGACCGGACAAAAAATAATTCTACGACAGTCGGTCTGCTGTAAAAATAAGTTGTATCACTGTAAAAAAGGAGTATAATCTTGGCAGTTTCAACTAGAGTTCTTATGCTTACCAAAATTGAGACTGAGCCACCCGGAACTTTTAGAAGTCTATTCAGCGCAAAAGAACTGGAAAAAAAGGGCGAGGAAGAGGAAAAACCAACCAAACCAAAAAACGACACCGAACGAGAGGACTGCGCACCACTCTCACCATTTGACTGATAGCCACTTTTCAAAGTGGCTTTTTATTTTAATTTAAAACCCGGGGAAATAATCAGTTTTAATTTTATGCTTCCTAATGCCCATTTCTCTCAATAATGCTTTGAAGGTAACGACCATAGCATTTGGGCCGGAGATATAAAAAGTTCTATCCAAATAATCCGGAGTATTTTGTTTTATTGTTTCCGCATCAATTAAACCGCGCTTCCCTCTCCAAGAAGGCGAAACATCTTGACCTGTCAACGTATAAACCATTTTGATACCGAGCTGTCTTTCAGCAAAATCAAAAATATTTTTGTAGGCAATATCCGCTTCAGTATTGTTTGAATAAAATAAAACAATATCTCTTTTCTCATCAGTGTCCACAAGACACTTGACCATACTTCGAAAAGGCGTTACGCCGATCCCGCCGGCAATAAATGCCAATTTTTCATCTTTATTTTTCGGCAGAACAAAATCGCCGGCAAGCTGTGAAGCAACAACTATATCACCCAGATTCATCTTTCCGAGCGATTCTTTGAAACTGCTCGGTCTATCGTAAAACTTTACACCCATAATAATCTCCTTTTCGGTCGGTGAAGAAGCGATTGTAAAATAACGCCGATTGCCCCTGCTATCAGGCTTTTCGTGCTCCAGTGTCCATTCCAAATATTGTCCAGGTTTGAACGAAAAAACTTCATCTGACTGAAAAACAAAATTGTAAGTATTATTTGCCACCTTAATCCGCTCTTTTAGGGTTAACATCAGCTTTTTTTTCGGACTGGCAAGATAAGAAAACACGTTACCAATAATAAGACTTAACTCCGGAGTTGAATAGAATGAAATTAAATGAATTTGCGGGGCAAAAATAAACCCGGTCAAAGCGCCGTACAAAATACGCAACCCTCTTGTCGGCGGAGTCGTCAATGGCTCTGTAATCATCACAAACCCGAAAAACAAAAATGGCGATTCAAACAAAATTTTTCCAAAAGCTGTCAAAAGATTACTGCCTTTTAAAAAATAAAAAGTTAAAATCGTTAATCCCGCAACAGCAAAATAACTGATTACCAAATCGGCTCGTCTGATTTTTCTCACAATTAAAATTCCGCCTATCAAAACAAATGGCGCCATCCAAAAAGTTCCAACCCACCAACTGGCTGATTGACCGATAGTAAATGCCGTAAGCGCGACAGCAAAAGCCGCCGGATTGAAAATATGTTTCTTGCCTATGGCTAAAATAAATTTAGAAGCCATAGCCCACACTCCGGCCCATACAAGAAAAATCAGGGTGTTTATGGAAGTAGCTGGCGTAATTATTAAAGCTAAAATCAGAGCGGTTATATATACGGATTCAACGTTTGTCGGCGCGGAAAAAAAATAAGAAAATATCTGATTAATAATGGAGCAGATAGCCAGCAGAAAAAGGGTGGAAAAAAATAAACCGTAAGGAGCGACTCCTATTACGCCGAATAAACCAAGAACAAGCGCCACTGCCAGAAGAAAAATAAGATAGTACAAAATCAAGCGGTACATAGTCGTCCTGTTCAAGAAATCATCTATAAATTTGATTATGTTTTTTATCACAGAAAAAATTTATCTCGTCTTGTTTTTTGTAATTTTGGATTTTTTGAAAAGTGTTATTTTGAATTTGGAATTTATATTGTATATTTTTCAAACCCGCTTGTCATTGTGCCTATTCCATTTTTATCTATCATATAACCTTCAAAACCTTTTAATCTATCTAAAAAAAATATTCCTTGGTTGCCCATAGCAAACGAGGCCGTGGCAAATCTGTCCGCTTCGTATACATTCGGACCGATCACAGACAAACTGACAATGTCTAAAATTTTTTCGGCGCGATTTTTTGGATTGTAAATGTGATTGCCTCGCTCGTAAATTCCCGACGTTGCAATCCCAACATTATCCAAGTAAACAACTTTGACGATTTTGTCCAAATGAAAAGGATCGCGAATGCCGATACTCCATTTTTTATCTTCTCCATTTTTTCCTGAAACTTGAATGTCTCCGCCTGCGTCAACATAAAAATTTTTGAAGCCGTTTTCTTTCAATAATTTTGAGACTTTCCAGATTGCCCAACCTTTAACCAAACCGGACGGATCGTATTTTCCGTCAGCTTTTTGAATATCAAAATAACCTCCAGTTTCCCTCTTTGTTTTTTCCGACAAAATAAAAATCTCTCTCATATCGTCGCTCCAATCTTCTGTTTTTATTTTTCCTTCATTTATTCTTGTAATCTCGCTGTTGTTCTTATAGACACTGAACTTATCATCAACATACTGGAAATAAGAAAAGGCTTTCCCAAAAATATCCTCGGTCGCGCTTTTTTCAACAATTTCAATCTTAATCGGCATACCCATTAAAATTCTTGTTTCTTTCATAAATTAAAAAATTCCAAATTCCAAAAAATAATTTCCAAAAAAGTTCAAATCACAAAAAAATCAAATCCGAAAACAAATGTTAAAAATACCGGTTTGAAATTTTTTTTCATTTGAGATTTGATATTTCTTGGAAATTGGAACTTGTAATTTGGAATTTAATTTCTTGCTTGGGCTAAAGCTGAAGCCAAGGATTCCTTAAAAGCTACACTTGTCTGTGTCGCGCCGGAAACAATATTTACATCAGCATTTTGAGATTGAATCGCTTCGGATTTCAACATTGGCATAGCTTGCGTATTTATTTCAATCGATGTGCCACGGTCATTCGGGTATTGCAAAAAAGCGACATCCGAAATTTTCCCGGCTGAAATTGTGGCGCTGACCTGAAGGTTGCCAAAATAAGCGTCTGCCACAGAACCGGTATAAGTGCCATCGCGATAAAACGCCGACATCCCCATACCCATACCATTGCCGACCATCATCCCGTTTCCAGAACCTTTATTAGGATTTCCCCTCCCGCCAGAAATCGGCAGATTTTGAGTCGCAACAGGCGCGCTGTTGTCAGTCGTCGCAATGGGAGCATTAACACCGTTACGCTGATAAAAAACGTATATTCCAAAAATTGCTATTAAAGAAAGCGATAGTATGTATTTTTTCATATTTAATTATTATTTGTATCTTAATTATTAATATAATACGCTAAAATACAACTTTTTGGTGCTTGTCGTCAATTAAGATATATAACGATATTTTCCAAATGCTCATCATAAGTTTTGGCGCAATGAATAATTTTTGACTTATCGTGCAAATAATACAAACAATCGGTTTTTGCCGGGGAAAGAACAGACTTAATCGCCTCCAAACCGGGATTGGAAATTGGCGTCGGTGGCAAACCTTTGTTTAAATAGGTGTTATATGGCGAATTTATTTTTTTATCAGCCAAAGTAATCGGCCCCCACCAACCAGATGAGGTTTCGCCCCGGGCATATTGCAAAGTGGCATCCGCTTGAAGTGGCATACTTTTATCCAAACGGTTCCACAAGATTCCGGCAATTAAAGCCATATCGCTATTTCCCGCCGCTTCACGTTGAATAATTGACGCTAATTTTATAACGGTAGTCCACTTTATATTTTGTTTAATCGCCTCTTTTGAATAAGGTGTAAAAACTTCCTCAAAACGATCCCGCAACCTATTGGCAACCTCATTTGGTGTTTCGTCTTTTCCAATTAAATAAGTATCTGGAAAATAGACCCCCTCAGCATAATCCGATTTTTCTTTAGTAATTTTTAGCCATGCAATTTTTTGTTCAATGCTCCAATCCAAATTTTTAAATAAAAGATCGGCAATCTCCTCTTTACGCAACCCTTCGGGAATCACAACCCATCTCATATAAGGATCTTTTGCTAAAGCTCCGGCAATTTCCCACACATTCATTGATTTAGAAATTTTATATCCTCCCGGCGAGATTGCTCCGCCAACAAAACCAAAAACCCATGTACTTTTTATAAACCCGCCGGATTTTAATCTGTCTGTAACACTCATCTGATTGTCTTTATTCGTGATTATAAATCGCTCAACATTAGCTCCATTAGGCTTAGGCGCAGCAAATAAACTGAAATAAACCCCGCCACAAAACATAGTCGCCAGCGTGACTACTCCGATTATCATCAAAGATTTTTTAGATAATCCCGACCAATTTTCTTGCATTTAAAATTAAGTATATCAAAACATTCTAAAATTTATGAACGATTTTTAGAAATGACATTTTCGCAAGATTGTAATCCTCAAAAAACAAACGCTCAGTATACATTTCAAAATGCTTAAAGCGCCATTTGCCAAGCCTTTACCGACTCAAAAGGATGAATAAACATCAAAATGTTCAAAAAAAGACCGTCACGAACCGCCAATCCTGTCATAACTTCAAAAGCGACGATTAAAAATAGTGTTACAAAAACTGGAAGTTTTCGCGCCGAGAAATAACCGATAGCCATCCAGATAACATCAAAAACGGAGTTCAAAATACTATCGCCTATATAACCAAGTGACACTGTATTATTGCGATAATATTCAATTATCCAGGTTGAATTCTCAATAATCTCCCATCCTGTTTCAAGTAAAACCGCGCCTATAAACATAAGACCGATTGGCAATCCACCGCTTTTTTTGAAAAATTTTCTTGATATCCAAATAAAAACCGCGTAAAAAACAAAACCGTGGATTATGTGAGAAAAGGTGTACCAATCAGCAATTTGTTGAGAATTGGAAGAACTCATAACATCGCCTTCCCAAAATTTAACAAAACCGCAAGCGCATATCGGCTCACGTCCCATTAAATACAGGGTTAATATTTGCAAAGCAACAATACTAAGAAAAATAAAAACATAACCCCGAGTGTTAATTCGGCGATACCACGGAACCTTTACATCTAATTTTAAACTATTTTCGCCATTCATTTTTTATTTTTATATTTTATAATAATTTGGAATATTAATAAAATCAAACCGCCAATCAAAACTCGTTCCTTTGCGACCCGAATAACAAGAAAACAAACTATCCGAAAGTAAATGTAAAAGCCTGAAGACCAGCATTTGGAATCTCAATTCGCAAAGTGTGCTCGCCATAATCAACGCCTTTTATTATGTCGTATAATTTATTCTCTTTTATTAAAACTGTACCATCTGAAGAAACGTCCTTACCGGCCAAAGCGCCGATAGGAGCGTCGTCTAGTGTTATCTTTATTTTTACACCATTTTCCGAATTTGCCACAAAATACACATTTTTAGCGTTGTATTTATAAACAATTGTCGCCTCTCCGGTATTCTCGGCATACTGATCAGTAAAATCCCAATCACCACCTAGATACAAAATATCGCCTGAAATAACGCTGGGAATATTCAGAGCCTGCTTACCAGAAAAACCACGCTTACCATTCCCCAAATATTCATTCCTAGCTGAACCAAAATATGTTTCTGGACTACGAGCCAAAAAAGGCGTTGCTGAAATCTCGTTTGTTAAGTTTACTATACCAGTCGGAATATTTTCTTTAATTCCAAGCGCTTTGTTTTTTTCCATAAGCGCTGATTGAATAGCTTGCTCGGTTTCGTCGTAATTCCCCTCGCCAAAATGACTGTGGATGACAAAACCGTCAACATCTATGAGATATTCCGCTGGCCAATAATGGTTGTTATAAGCATTCCATGTGCCATAACTACTGTCTAAAACAACGGGGTATTCTATACCGAAATTCTTAACTGCCTTGGCAACATTGTCATAATTTTTTTCGAAATCAAATTCCGGCGTATGAACCCCAACAATAACCAATCCGAGATCTTTATATTTTTGATACCAGGCATTTAAATATGGAATTGTTCTGATGCAATTAATACAACTGTAGGTCCAAAAATCTATTAAAATAACTTTCTTCCCGGTAAAATCAGAAAGCCTAACTGAATCGGCGTTTATGAAACCGGCAGGTTGAACAATCTCTTTAGCCTTTGAGTATTTTGATGATTTATTAACAATAACAGAAGCACGATCTGCGACTATACTACTTGAGATTTTATTTGCTGAGGAAGAGGTTGTGGATAATGTTTTATCGGCAAGAGAATCTGCGCTAGTTGTCGCATAATTCACCAAAACATCTGGCGCGCTACCTAAAAGCCGTGGCGGTTTTTTCGATTCAAAATAAAAAATTGAAAAAACTATAACCGAAACAACCAAGACCCTGATAATATTTTTTATTAAATTATTTTTCATCTATGATTAAAAACAAAAACTTGTAATTTTATTTTTTAACATCATTTGTAATAGCGGTAGAAGCTAAATAAGATAAAAATCCGGGAATAATCGGCAAAATACAAGGACTTAAAAAAGATCCCAGGCCGGCCAAAAATGCTATCGCTGCGTTGACTAGATTTAAGGAATTGATATTTCCACCAGCAGTTGTAGTTAATTTCAGAGCAGTTAAAATATCAGTCAAAAATTGAAAATTGCTGATTTTGGAAAGTTCGCCGGTAAATATAAGAATACCGATAAAGATAAGGAGGACACCAAAAACATATTCCAGATATTTAAACCATCTGCCCATTCGGCTTATAAACGTCTGCGCTTGATTGGTAAATATGCCGACCAAAATAAATGGCACACCAAGACCTAGAGTGTATGAAAAAAGTAATACAAAAGCGCCACTGGCAGAAACTGTCGCCAAAGCTAAAATCGCTCCAAGGGCGGCAGAAACGCATGGAGTCCAACCGACGGCAAAAGCCGCGCCAAAGACAAATGATGTTATCAAATAAGAATGAAATTTATGTGTAACCGCTATTTTATGATCGCGTTCCAAAAATTTCGGCCTAAACAAATCAAGAAGAAAAAGCCCAAAAAAAATGATAACGGTTCCGCCAATCCTGCCGAGCCAAACCTGCGCGCTATTAGAAACATTAGACAATGCAGTCTGAAGTAAAACTCCGACAATTGAAAAAATTGCGGAAAATCCCAGTACAAAAAACACACTGCTCCAAAATACTCTGAAATCTTTTTTCACAACTCTATCATCTGTCCCCATTTATTTGTATTATAACAAAATTATATAAACCTAAATTAAATTTATACGTTATCTAGCATAACCTGCCCAAACATACCCCGCCTAGATCCAAAGAACAGCTTGCTGGATATGACGAAAACAGATTTTATTGACTTTAATCAGATGCTATAATTATGCCAAATGTACCACGTCTCTAAACCATTCGTATACGCGCTACTTATCGCGGTTATCGCAATATTAAACACATTTTTTATTACAAGTTATTATAATAACTTTAATCCAAATAACCAAAAAGCCTCGGTTGCTAGCCTTTCAGAAACAAATATCGCCCTTGCAAAAAATTATACTTTTTCAAAACAACCGAATTATATAGCCGATACTGTCCCTGGCCGACTGACAGATGGAATTATCGGTAGCCCATATATTTCAAAATCTGTAGTTGGATGGTCAAAAGAATCGTACAGCACAGAGGGTGAATTAATAGACGTAACCATTGATATTGGATCTAATGAACTTATATCTGGTGTTGACTATTCTGGATTGGAAAAAAATGATGCTTATTTCCCTTCGCATGTGCATGTGTTATCAAGTACAGACGGTATCAATTATACAGATTGTGGTGACATCATTACTGGCAATATGAATGCCGAACCGATTCCGGGACATGAATCTGCAACCTATACGAGATATACATTCAAACTCGACAATATTAATAAAATAGGCAGATATGTAAAACTATCAATAAACAAAAAGGGTGCCTACATTCTAATTGAAGAAATTCAAGTATTTAAGAAAGATAATTCAACTGTTACAGAACCTGCTCAGCCAACGTATATTTCTACAGACAATTCAGCGATTATGTTAGGGTTGAGAAATACAATGAATACTCTCGCAAACGCAATAAGCGCAAAAAGTAACGGTAATTCTACCATTGTTTCAAGTATTGATTCTTTGCGAGTCAGAATAAAAGGACTTGACCTTAGTGATACAGAAAAAACTGATTACAAATCATATTTTCCCCAGCCGGCAGATTTGACATCACCAGGACTCAAAGAGCTAGCTAACATTCAACGGGAAATTTTATCTGAAAATGCCAAAATTTGGCAAATTAATGGCATATCTGGTACTAAAGTCTGGACATTAGGCAAATGGCAAAACTTTTCCATAATCGATCAGCCTCAATCATCAAGTGAGCTTAATATATATGCCCTGCAGAATGAGCGAACAATGACTTCATTCATGATATCTAATGCTACCGATGAAGAGCAGAATTATTCAATAACTCTTGATGGGTTGGAAGCTCTTGGCACTGCATCAATTTACAAAGTTCAAACACTTGAGATACCGGACTACGGTCTTACTAATGATTTATTATTACCATCAAATAATGTCATATCTGTACCTTCAGGGGCTACTGTTCAGGTATGGCTAACTTTTACTCCAACGATCTCAGGTGCTTACAATGGCAAAATAAGGACTATCTCATTAAATAGTTCCGCAAGTCTACCTGTCAACTTACATATTTCTGGTTTTAAATTTCCAAATGAATATTCGTTGGGACTCAATATGTGGGAATATCTTTCTGGTGCTTATCTTTCATCAGCTTCAGCTGCGCCACAAAGATTGAAAGTAGCAGAAAATTTCAACCAGATTGTAGATATAGCCAAGATGTACAAACTCGATTGGCCACTTGATTCGCAATCGATATTTTCAAACCTCAACCTAAATTCTATTACCGCATCAAACTTTGATTCATTAGGTAAATTCATACCTCCACAAAATTATTATAATCATCTTGATCAATGGGTTCAGAGATTCAGGAATTCAAAGAAATTTGTAATTTATCTCAATAAAGATGTAAATACCTCGGACATTAATCGATTTGCCGATGCTGATATATCTGTTGATCTAAATAAATTCTATTCTAGATACAGGGCTTGGTTGAATTCACTGGAAGAACATATTGTCTCAATTGGAATAAGACCAGATCAAATTGTAATATTTCCAGTTGATGAATTGCACCCACCTGATTATAGTAAAGTCATTCCTTGGATTAAAGCGATTAGGATAAGGTCTTCTAGTAATGGAAACAGAATTTTATCGTATCTGGATCCTATAGTTAGCACACCGACGTCGGCAATTTCGCTTGAAAACGAAAACGCAATTTCACTAACCGATATTGTTTGCCCATCCTATGGGGTTACGATTAAAAATCGTTCCGTAGGTACACTTGATTTTATCAATCGTTTATACGAAGCTGGACAATCAGTTTGTTGGTATATAGGATATAGCAAAAATCCTGATTTTCCGTATGCGTCAGGCGTAATAACAGGTTGGCTGGCTTACAAGTATCATCTTTCAAGTTTGTTTTATTATGAATTGACAGCTAATAATGGACAAAGAACTTTAAATTTCTACTCACCAAATAGAGTTGATTTTACTGGATTATACTACGATGGATTTAACGTTTATATAAGCAAGATGACTGAAGGTCCCAGTCAAGGTCGAAGTGACTATGAATATTTAAGGATTTTGGAGCGGATAAAGATGTATATATTAAATGACAAACCTGATAAAACAGTTTTGGCAAATCAAATAGATAATGCTATTCATTCAACAATACAAAATGTCTCTGGCGGGGTAGAATCAAATCCAAATCTTTTGAATAATTATTCTAATTATGATAAGAATATCGCTGAACACTCAAGAAAAATTCTTTGGGACCTGATCGATACATCGTATCGTGAACTTGGTATTACTAACGAAGAATCTCTGCCAAAGATTGTAATTCCTGAACGTAAACCCTTAAATTCAGTCCAAAATCCTGATAATAATAACACCTCCTGCTCCTCCACCAAATATCTCTGTTTATCTGGTACCCCAGCCAATATCACCGAATCCGCCACCCAATACACCTGGAATTGCCAAGGTCTAAACGGTGGTTCAGACATTTCCTGCTCTCTTCCCAAAGACACTACAACCACCCCTCCCTCTCTCTCCAACA
>JAKAHN010000104.1 GCA_021814895.1 bacterium | reverse complement strand
CGCATAAGACGAAAGCAGCGGCATTTCTTATCGTGTGTACGGGCAACACCGTTTATATGGGTTTTCCGATAATATCCAACACATTCGGGAGCGGATCGCTCCCCATGGGTTCGCTGGTGGCCGTTTTGTATCTTGTCCTGCCGATATTGGCGTCTATTTTTATGATAAGAATTTGGGCTAACAGCAAAAAATCAATTTCATCTCAATTTGTTGAATTTTTAAAAAATCCGCTGACAGTTTCTTCCGTTTTGGGCATAATAGCTAGTTTCGTGCCAAAACAGATTGCCGGAGTGGATTTGATTTACAAAGCTCTGGCCATGCTTGGGGCAACGGCTTCACCGGTAGCACTCTTTGCTTTGGGAGGTTTTTTATACAAAAGATTTTTTAGAAAAAATTTCGGATTGGTTTTTTGGTCGTCATTTGCCAAAATAGCGGCATTCCCGGTTCTTGCATTGATTGCCGGAAAATTTTTGGGCATCGCCAGGCCGGATTTGGGATTACTGGCCTTGCTTGCGGCTATGCCTTCGGCGGTAACAACATTTATAATTGCGGAGAACTTTTCGCTGGACGAAATGGCTGTTGGAAATGCAATTTTGGTCTCAACAATATTATCGTTTTTCGCTATTCCTCTAATCGTTTTAATTATTTAAAATATGTTTCTGGAATTTCCAAAAGGATTTTTTTGGGGAGCGGCGACGGCCGCTCATCAGGTGGAGGGGGATAATTATAATGATTGGACTGATTGGGAGGAAAAAAATTCTATCAGGCTGGCCCGCTCCGCCATAGCTTTAGCGAGGCAAGCAGACAGGTTTCCGGAAATGTTTGATGCAGATAACTATATTTCGGGAAAGGCCTGCAATCACTACAACCTTTTTGAAAAAGATTTCGATATTGCAAAAAAACTGGGCCATAATGCCCACAGGTTTTCAATTGAATGGAGCCGAATAGAGCCGGAAGAGGGGAAATTTAATGAAGCGGAAATTGAACACTACAGAAAAGTTATCAGGGCGTTGCGAAAGCGCGGAATTGAGCCGTTCGTGACTTTGTGGCACTGGACCAATCCTTTGTGGCTTGCCGAAAAGGGCGGAGTAGCCGGAGAAAAATTTCCGTTTTATTTTTCGCGTTATGTAAAAAAGGTAAGTCAATCTTTGGGAGAGGATATAAAGTTTTGGATTACCGTTAATGAGCCGAATATTTATGCATCGCTTGGCTATATAACTGGCCGTCAGTTTCCGGGAAAGAGAAATATTTTATTGGGAATAAAAGCATTTGGTAATTTGATTTCGGCTCATAGGGCGGCATATGCGTCAATTCACGAGAATGATAAATTTGCCACGGTTGGCGCGACAAATAACATTATCTATTTTGACCCTAAAAATAATAATCCGATTAATCTATTAATGTGTCGGATAGCCGATTATTTTTGGAATATTATTTTTTATAAAAAAATATCGGACTCGAGTGATTTTTTGGGATGCAATTATTATTCCAAAAAGTCGGTTGGTTTTTTTGGAGATGCAAAGAAAACGGACAAGAGCGATCTTGGTTGGGATATTTTTCCGGAAGGGATTTATTATTTATTGAAAGATATCGCAAAGTTAAAAAAGCCGCTGTTTATATTTGAAAACGGGATAGCCGACGCCGACGATTCCAAAAGGTCTGATTTTATAAAAAATCATCTGACTTCGGTTCATAAGGCCATAAGCGAAGGAGCGGACATCCGCGGATATTTTTACTGGTCGCTTTTAGATAATTTCGAGTGGAATAAGGGGTTTTGGCCAAGATTTGGGCTAATTGAGGTGGATTACAAAACTCAAAAAAGAACTATTCGCAAGAGCGCTTTATATTATAAAGATATTATTTCGAAGAATTGGATAGACGATACAAAATAATAATCAGACAGATAATGCGACTAGTCATAGCTTTACTTTCCGACCCTTCTCGATTGGCATGATATAATATTCAGTAAAAAGAGAGATAAAAAAATAATTTGAATCGGATATGTGCAAATTGGGGCAAATGGGGATAAAATAGAAATCTAATGACAGAGGGGATATCGCCGAAAATTTCCAATAGAGTATTTGTAATTATAGCGGCAATTTTTCTTGCCGCAGTCTTTTTGCTGACTTTAAAGCCCCTTGCCGATTATGATACCGGATACCATCTTAAAACCGGGGAATATATTGTCACTCACAAAACAGTTCCGCTGTATGATATTTTTTCATATACCGCTCCGGGCGTCAGATGGATCGCTCACTACTGGCTATCGGATGTTATTTTTTATGAAGTTGACCGCATATTCGGCAATTACGGTCTGATTGCTTTCGTTTCGCTTCTGGCAACGCTGACTTATTTTATAATTTTAAAATTAACCTGGGAAAAAATCGGAAAAAGATTGCTGCCCCTTATTTTATTTTTTGTTTTTTCTTATCTGACGTTGGAATTGTGGGTTGTCAGGCCCCAGGTGTTCACATATCTTTTTACGGCGCTTTTGATTTATATTTTGGAAAAATGGCGCCATTCAAAAAATGACCGGCTGCTTTATTGGCTGATTCCGATTTTTATCGTCTGGGCCAATATGCATGCCGGAGTCATTTTGGGTTTTGCGGTTATCGGTCTTTATGCGGCGCAGTATTGTCTGGCAAATTGGCACAACAAGCGCTTGTTTATAAAACCCTTTTCCATATTTGCCGTATCTATTTTGGCTACACTGTTAAACCCTAACGGTTATAAAACTATTATCTACGGATGGATAATCGCTCCAGTGGTAAAACAGATGCGGATAACGGAATGGGAGTCCATATTCAGTTATGTGGAAAAATGGCAGGCAAAAGTTTTTTTGGTTCTTTTGGCAGCGACTTTGGTTTTTGTCTGGTGGGCCGTATTGCGGAGAAAAAAGAAATTTTTGGAAATGGATTGGGTGTCTCTGGGCTTGGTCACGGGAGCGGCAATTATGCCCATAATATCCATTCGTCACGTTGCTTTTTTCCCGTTGTTTTCTCTTCCGGTCGTGTCCCAATATCTGTCCCAATGGCTTGATGAAAAGGACGTTATTATAGAGCGAGTAATGTTTGCCGTTCCGCTGACTATTTTAATAGGCCTGGTTCTTATTGCCGGACCCGTTATTAGGCTTGTCAGAATGCCCGATATTCTTACGCCGCCACTGCCTATCGGAACGGCCGACTTTATTTTAAAAAACAATATTCCCGGGCCGATATTCAACCCTGAACATTATGGCGGATATTTGATTTGGAGGTTGTGGCCGGAGTACAAAGTTTTTTCGGACGGCCGGAGCGAAATATATATGGGTACGCCCAACGACGACTACAATACTATTTTATATCAGTACAAAGGCTGGGAAGACCTGATTAACGATAAATATAAAATTAATCTGATTATTTTACCTTATCCGGATTTTGCCAATAATGCCGGATTGAAATTGGTGGAAGGAATCCATAAACTGGGATTTGTTACCGTTTATTACGATGACACGGCTTTGGTATTTGTGCGCGATTCGATACAAAACAAA
>JAKAHN010000103.1 GCA_021814895.1 bacterium | reverse complement strand
CCCTTTTTCCAAAGGCGTCAAACCTGGATCAAGGACAACGAAGGATTCAAAATACAGTACGCGCTCAATTTCACGCAACGTCATATCCAACAACAAGGCAATTCTTGATGGTAATGATTTTAAGAACCAGATATGCGCAACAGGGCTGGCAAGATCAATATGACCCATTCGTTCTCGACGGACAATAGCTCTTGTTAATTCAACTCCACACTTCTCGCAAACAATTCCTTTATAACGAATACCTTTGTATTTTCCGCAATAACATTCGTAATCTCTTTCCGGGCCGAAAATCTTCTCGTCAAAAAGACCACTTTTTTCACTTCGTTGAGTGCGGTAATTTATAGTTTCCGGTTTTGTAACCTCACCATTTGACCATTCCAAAATCTTTTCCGGTGAAGCGACTTTTATGGAAATTGACTCAAATTGGTTATCGGCGTTTATGAATTTAGATAAATTGTTCATAGGCATAAATTATGTTTGGTTAATTTTAATTTATTTTTTTCGATTACTCGATCGTAAACTTTTTACTTTTTTTTCATCAGTTTGAACGCCCGTCAATAATTCAATATCCAAACCGAGCCCTCGAATGTTGTTAACCAATACATTAAATGCCGCCGGTGAATTCGTCACCTCAATCGGAGCGCCTTTGACAATGGAATCAAAAGTGACCGAGCGACCAATAATATCGTCTGATTTTATTGTAAGCATTTCGCGCAGGGTGTAAGCAGCTCCGTGACCCAAAAGCGCCCAGACTTCCATCTCGCCGAATCTTTGACCGCCACCTTGAGCCTTTCCACCAAGAGGTTGCTGAGTGATTAAAGAATATGGACCGATTGAACGCATATGAATCTTGTCTTCAACCATATGATGAAGTTTCAATATGTACATATAACCAACCGCGATTTTTTGATTAAACGCTTCGCCTGTTCGCCCGTCAAAAAGCGTCATCTTACCACTCTCTTCATAACCGGCCTTTACCAACTCCTCTTTTATTTCAATATCAGTCGCTCCGGCAAAAGGAGGCACAACAGCTTGATAACCCAAACTGTTTGCGGCCATACCGGCATGAAGCTCCAAAATTTGACCTAAGTTCATACGGCTTGGAACACCAAGCGGGGTGAGAATAACGTCAATCGGCGTACCATCAGCCATATATGGCATCTCTTCAATAGGTAAAACTTTTGAGATAACACCTTTGTTTCCATGTCTGCCGGCCAATTTATCACCAGGAGAAATATTTCTCAATTCAGCAACTTCAATATGAATTCTTTTTATAATGCCAGATTCAAGTTTATCGCCCTTTTCTCTAGAAAATATTTTTATTCCGATGATTCGTCCTTGTTTGCCATTCTCCATCCTCTTTGAAGTATCTTTCACATCTCTCGCTTTCTCACCGAATAAAGATCGAAGTAAACGTTCTTCAGGAGTCAATTGGGTCTCGCCTTTTGGCGTGATTTTTCCAACTAAAATATCACCCTGACGAACTTCCGCTCCAATTCTAATGACGCCGTCTTCATCAAGATTTTTTAATTTCGCTTCTCCAACATTAGGAATATCGTGAGTAGTAATTTCAGGTCCGAGTTTTGTGTCTCGAACATTTACAACAAACTCTTCAACATGAATGCTTGTGAACTTGCTGTTTTTTACCAATCGTTCCGAAAGAATAATGGCGTCTTCATAATTTGAACCTGACCAGGACATAAAGGCCACCAGAGCGTTTTGACCAAGAGCCACTTCTCCGTTATCACTCGATGAAGTATCGGCAAGCAAAGCGCCCTTTTTAACACTATCGCCAAGACTGACGGATGGTCGCTGATGAAAAACGGTAAAACCATTAGTTCGGCTGAAATTTACCAGCGGATATTCTTTTTCCTTGCCTTTTAAATTTTTAACAATGATTTTTCTGGCATCAACAAAAGAAACAGTCCCTTCTTCTTCGGCATAAATCAATCGCCCGGAATCACGAGCCGCCTTTTCTTCAATGCCGGTAGCAACAATTGGCGCTTCGGCCACGATACAAGGAGTCGCTTGTTTTTGCATATTTGATCCCATCAAAGCGCGGTTAGCGTCATCGTGGTCAAGAAAAGGAATCATTGTTGTAGCAACTGAGAAAGCTTGAGCGGTGCTGACATCAATATAATCAACATCTTCTCTTTTAACCAATGTCGGCGTACCGTTTATACGAACTTCAATTTCATTTGATGTGATATTGAAATCTTTATCATAAGCAGTGGCAGCGTGAGCAATTTTAAAATTTTCTTCCTCAAGGGCGTTAAGATACTCAACCTCTTTTGTAATTTTGCCGTTTTTAACTTTTGCATAAGGAGTTTCAATCATTCCGAACTCATTCAATCTGGCATAAGTAGCCAAACGTAAAATCAAACCGATATTCGGACCTTCCGGCGTATGAATCGGACAAAGTCTGCCGTAATGGCTCGGATGAACGTCGCGCACTTCAAAACCGGCGCGTTCTCGAGTCAAACCGCCGGGACCGAGAGCTGAGAGAGTTCGCAAATGCTCTATTTCCGACAAAATATTTTCTTGCAACATAAACTGCGAAAGTTGGTTTGTGTTGAAAAATTCTTTTATACGAGCCTGAAGAGGTTTCGGTGAAATAAACTGCATCGGAGTCGTAATACTTTGATCAATCGTAGACATCCTGTCTTGAATATTTCGTTTTATTTGAGTGATACCGACTCTGATTTTTTGTTGGAGCAATTCCCCGACAAAACGAGCTCGGCGACTTCCCAAATGATCTATATCGTCTTCATAAGAATCCGGAGTGTTATTAAGATTAATGACATTATTTATAATTGTCACCATATCATCAAGATTGATTGTTCGGCGATCCCCTTCCTTACCTTCCATCGGCTTACCAAATCTTTTATTAAATCTGAATCGTCCGACCTTAGAAATATCGTAACGGTCTGGGCTCAAGATATTTGAAATAAACTCTTTGGCATGTTCAACCGTGCCGATTTCACCGTCACGTAACCTTTTATGAATTTCCAAATATGACTCGTCGGCGGTCTTGGCGTGATCTTTCAGCAAAGTGGTAGTTAGGTGAGCTTTTGCATAAACATTATTAGTAAAAAGATTTAAAATTTTTTCGTCGGTATCCGCACCCAAAACTCTTAAAAGCGAAGTTACGCCGAATTTTCTCTTGCGGTCGATCCTGACATACATAGCGCCGTCAAAATCAGTTTCAATCTCAATCCAAACTCCTCTTGAAGGAATAATTTTTGCGCCAAAACAACGCTTACCTTTTATTTCATCGCTGGTAAAAAAGATACCGAATGATCTGGCGAGTTGCGGAACAATAACTCTTTCAATACCGCTTATAATAAATGTGCCGTGTTTAGTCATTATCGGAAAATCAGCTAAAAAGATTTCCTGTTCTTTTGTCGTTCCAAGGGTTTTGTTAACCAACTCCACTCGAGCCTTTAAAGTGCCTTCATAAGAAAGTTTGTTGTCTTTGGCGGAATATTCGTCGTTTTTCGGTTCGGAAAGAGAAACGCTTAAAAATCTGAATTCAAATTTTTTACCTGAGTAATCACTGATT
>JAKAHN010000102.1 GCA_021814895.1 bacterium | reverse complement strand
TTGCGGCGCTAACTCGGTCCTTTGATTCTTCAACGCCCTTGTCTGGCAAACCGACAATTGTAAAAGCGTTTAATCCTTTTGATAGGTCTACTTCAACGTCTATTATCCCCGCCTTGAGAACCACCGGTTGAGCGCTATAAGTTTTTGCGAAAGACATTTTGGGAAAGAATTATGAATAATAAACTAGGAATACAAATTTGAAGTCAGACTTCCCTTGAAGCTTGAAGTCTGACTTCAAAGAACTCCAAGCTAAAATAAAAAATATTATTTTGGGGTGAATTTGAAAGTGGAGAGGATTGTGTCATTAGTTTGTGTATCAAGCGAAACTGATGGACTTTTACCAAATTCTATTTCAAAGACGGGTTCGCTTTGCAGGCATTTTTTTCTTGAAACATATACCTGGTTATTGGCTAGACCGGGCACGGGTAATTTTTTCCAAGTTTTCCATATAATGGCGCTTCCATCAGTCGTTAATATTTTTTCTCGTTGGGTGTTTCCATCCTTTATCAATTGAGATGTATATAAATCAGCACTACATCCTGTTGTGGGGACAAGAGTTCTTAAGATAAAATAATTTCCATAACTCCCATTGTTTTTTTTACCAACATCAAGCAGTGTATCGTTTAATTTTGTGGAGGATAAATCGGCATAATTTTTTGGATATTTTATTTCAAACCCATATTTATCGTTGTGATAAATTTTCCATTCTGAAGTATCAACTTGCGAATCTGTGAATTTGAAGGTGGAGAGCATTTGATCAAAAATATTATCCAATGAAGCCGCCACTTCTGATGAAAGGCGATTCGCACCAATTTCATTTTTAATATTGTCGACAATTTCAAGAAAGTTTTGACTGTTTGGCAACTCAATGTAAATACCGTGGAAAGTGGCGTGAAAATACTCCCCATTTACTTCTTTCGCTGGTATGTTATTGATTAAGATTTCTTTAATGTCACTTGTTTTGAATTGATTCAAATACGAATTTAATCCTTTGCTCTGAAAGCGGTGTTCTGTTATTGATATCGGACCAACCGCCAATTTCGTTTGAGCTTTAAAATTTTTTGGAGCAAATTCCACGATTATATTTCCCGGAAGGGCTCCATAAACAGCTGTTTCCCATCCTTCAGGATACTTTATCTGAAAATTGGCGCTTTCGCTTATGTAAGTTTGCCAATCGGAAAGCGGTAAGGGGGCTGGAACGATTTGGTTTGTTTGGTGAGTGGCATAGTTGTGAGTTTCTGTTTTTGTGGAGTTTTGATAAATAATCGCGCCAACAACAAGTATGACAACAACAATAATTCCTATAATAACTGGTATAAATCCGCGTTTCGTATTCATTTTTAGCTGGTTATTAATAAGTGACTCTTTATCTTTTGCTCTCAATACCACTCTATTTAACGTGTTTTTTACAAGTTGTTGCGGCCGGGTTTGCTTCAAGTCTGTCATTTTCAATCACTTCTCCGCCGATTTCACAAATTCCGTACCTGCCCTCGTCAATTCTTTTTAAGGCATTTTTTAATTCGTTAAATCTGATTTCCAGTTGCTTTAAGATTCCGGTGTTTTCTTCATAAGCCTCAATATTGTCCGCTACTTCGTTGTCGTCTGCCGGTGAAATGTCCATTTTTTCAGGCATTGGTTCCCAATCGGCCGGGTTGTCCGGGTTTTTCCTTCCGACTGTTTTAAGTTCCGCCTCAACTTTTTCAAGTTCTTTTTCAATTTGCGGTCTATATTTTTTTGTTTGTTCTTTGTTCATCCCGTAGTGAAATTTCAAATTGTTTTTATTGCTTTATATATTACAATTCGAAACTTAAAATTATTTGTTAATCTTTTTAATTTTTATCTGCTAAATCCCTAGCAATGATTTGAAATTCTACTACGGGATTAATACTCAAATAATACCAGAGTTGACAAGGTTAGCAACCTTTCAATTTGATGCCGATTTAAGGAGTTTGTCTGTGACGATTTTTGCCGTGTTTTCATTACTGGTTATTATAATAGTGTTATTGTCCGGAAAAAGATAAATAAGAATTGTTGATCCGGCCCCGTCTTTCAGAATTCTTGCGTCTCGGTTGGAAATTATTGAGTCAGTAAAGGCGGATTGGCTAACAGAAATTAAAACTGTGCTTGTGCCGTCAGTTTCTGTTTTTATTCCAGAATTGTTTGGTTTTGGTAAATTAAGCAACCCTTGCAAATCTTTTTCCATCGGTTTTTTTTCCCAACCGAGCATTCCGGCAAAGGCGCCGGCATAATAATTTGTCTTAAGAACAAGGAAGCGAGCTTGCCCGCCGATAGAACCGATGGAGAATTGGCCGGTAAGGGCTCTCAATAAATCAGCCGGCGGGTATATTCCGAGTTTACTGAAAAAAGTTTGAACGGTTATAGCCACGTTTGTTCCGTTGGAATTTTTTTCTGTGGGGTTAACTGCAAGAAATGGCGAACTCTGATTTAAAATATTGGAAATGGCGTTCAACGCTTCAGATTGATTAAGTTTGTCGATTGAAATAGTTTTACTGTCTATCCCAGAGATGAACATTGAGGGAGTGGAAAGAGTTTGTAATTGCTCGCCTGATTTTCCCAATGAAGAAATCCATAAGATTCCGGCGCTCAATGTAATCAATATTAAAACCACTACTGCTATTGTTACGGCGCGTTTGGCGAGAACCGGTTCGGCTTTTTCCGCTTCCATATATTTTGAATGTCGGGCATTTTCAGCGATGGCGATATCGGCCATAGATTTTCCTCCCTCTTTGATAAAATTAGCCACATCTGATTTGTAGGTGTGAATTGGCGCAACGTTATTAATGACAACTTTTTCATTTGGCGCCGGCGTTTGAGGCGATTGGTTTTGAGTTTGTTCGGGTGGCATTATGAAAATGTAAAATTAAAAAATCAAAATGTAAAATGACAATGCAAAATTTAAGATAAACTGCGAATAGTTATAGTTTAACAAAAACAAGCTGATTTGACAAAGATTAATTTCTGTGTAATATATGGTTAGTGCCTTTGAAAATCTTGCATTCAAGCAAGCAGGGGCGGTTTTTTGAGAACTTATGAAAATGAGTATATTCCAGTGGGCTGGCGGTTCGATCGATGCCGAAAAAGCCGTCAACTCTCTTTTGGCTTCAGGCGTGAAAGTTTTGTTTGTTAAACAAACTTCATGCTCGGTGCCGATCGGTGATTACGAGACATGCCCCATTATGGGTACTTGCCTCACGGTGTGGTATGAGGAATTGGAAACACAATCTGTGTCTGACAAATCTGGACTTCTCCAAACCAATATTTACAACTTTGATTGGGGGACAAAGAGAAGTACTCGTATCAACAATGTGTGCAACAATGCGGGTATCGTGACCCTCGCCGACTTGATCGCAAAGACGCCGGCGGAAATGTTGAAGTATCGTAACTTTGGAGAGTTTTGTCTGTTTGATGTAAGAAAGAAACTTAAGGAGCTGGGGCTTTCTCTCGCAGACGATTGTGGCGGCTTTGATAGCACGGTGAAGAGAAGGATGAAGAAACGAACAGCTTGATTTATTTCCATGTGCGGATTAAACCCCGCACTTTTT
>JAKAHN010000101.1 GCA_021814895.1 bacterium | reverse complement strand
GGCGAATAAAAATATGGAGCCGCTTATTTTTAGAAATGGACGGGATATTTCAATTCAAGGCATTGTGCTTGATGTCATTCGCGAGGAAGTTAGATCGCCGATACATTTTCCCGAGTACAAAGAAACTAAAAAATATACCGAAGTACCACTAAATAAAATTATTTGTGGTGATGCGATAGAGGTAATGCAAGCAATGCCTTCGGATTGTGTAGATCTCGTAGTTACTTCTCCCCCATATGATGAATTAAGAAACTACAACGGCTACGCTTTCGATTTTGAAGGCATGGCAAAGGGCTTGTTTCGGGTTATTAAAAAGGGGGGTGTTTTGGTGTGGGTTGTCGGCGACAAAATAAACAAGGGAAATAGAAGTTTTACAAGTTTCAAGCAAGCCCTATTTTTTCAGAGTTTAGGTTTCAATGCTCATGATGTCATGATTTACAGAAAGAAGAATACTCCTTTCATGCGCTCGAATGCTTACACGAATTGCTATGAGTTTATGTTTGTTTTTAGTAAAGGTTCGCCTAAGGTATTTAATCCCTTGAAAACTAAAACAGTTCGGCAAGGACAAGAAATGTTACCATTCAATAAAAAAGCGGACGGAATAAACAAAAAAACCAAAGGCGAACTAAAGCCAGAAAAAACCTTAACGAATATTTGGGATTACGCCGTAGGGTATGGTGGCTCGACCAGCGATAAAATTGCCTTTCAGCATACCGCAATCTTTCCAGAAAAGTTAGCAGAAGATCATATCCTTTCGTGGACAAAAGCGGGAGATGTTGTTTTTGATCCAATGTGCGGGTCTGGAACAACTTGTAAAATGGCCGCTATAAATAAACGCCATTATATTGGATGTGATATTTCAAAAGAATATGTTGAACTCACAAGGAAGAGATTAAAATATTTCAATCTCTAGTAGTTTTTCTTTAGAAACTCGATCGCACTTTTTAGTAACTCAACATCGTCCTTAAAACGCCCTAGTCCGGTATTACAACTATCACATATCCATCCACCCGGTTTCCCTGTTCGGTGATCGTGTTCAAGAACGACTTTGCTGGTTATGCCAGCAATAGTTCTCTTTTTGCAGACCGGACACTCAAACGGTTCATTGTGAGGTTTCTTTTTAAGCCATAGGATCCTATCTGTCCGAGATACTCCAACCCCCTCCATTTTTACACGGCAATCTTTGCACGAAGGGCGTCTTACGGACCTGTTATTTTTCGCATTCTGATTTTTGGCAAAATCAGTCGTCTTCCTAAGTCTGTGGCAGACATTACAAATTTTCTTGGAAAATCCATCTCCCGTTTTTTTGACATTTATAATTTCAAAATCATTTTGATTTAACTCAACTTGTTTCCAAATCCTAATAAAAAAGATGGATGCGTGATTTTTGTTTTCCGCTTTTATAACGCCAACATCGCCCTTCTCAACCATTATTTCTTGAGGGGCAACTATGTTCTTTTTTGCAACAACAAATTTGTTTTGTGATTTAGTCATTTTAGGAAATGATCAACTGGCTTTTTATAGATAGCCGAAAACTTCTTCATCTCGGCAACATCAAGTCGTCTTTCGCCGGATTCAATTTTTGAGATATACGACTGTGGTTTCCCTAACTTATCAGCAACCTCCTGCTGGGAAAGTCCAGCCTCAATACGAGCCGTTTTCAAGCGTTCTATGATTTCTTTATAGTCTTTTGAGTAAACTGACTTGCTCATACTTGTTTGTATCATATATCCTATTGTGGTATAATCCCAAAATGGGATTATTAATTTTAGGGAGTTCCTTAACCTTTTCCGCGCAGGGAGGGAGGGGCAAGGAAAAGAAAATTGCCGCCGCCAAAATTTCCGTCCGTCCCCGCAAGAACACGGCGGAAGGGGGGTGTGGGGGGAATTCCGCCGTTTTCTTGCAAAAAATAGAGGCCAGCCCCGCCGCCTGCTCTGTCAGGAGCGGAAGCCAGCAAAAAAGTTTTCTGTTCCTTTTAGAAGAAAAAATCCGGCGCGCGCAAAAGAAAAGCAGAGAAAACTTTTTTGCTGGCTGGCGAGCGTTAGCGAGCGGCGGCGGGGCGGCTTCATTCGTCGGGGGTTTGCCGGAAATGCGTTCGGATTTCGTTCAGGGTACGGAGCCAGATTGATTGAGATCGAGCAAGAGATTGCTCGATCTTTGTTTTAATTACAATGGCTTAAGTTAACTTATGTTAACCGTTGACATATTGGTTAACAAGGGTTATTATTGGAAAATATGGATAAAGAATTTCTTTCCACAAGCGAAGTGGCAAAACGGTTGGGCATAAGCCGAATAGCGGTTTTTAAAAAGATTAAATCCGGCGACATAAAGGCCAAGAAAATTGGCCGTAATTTTGCCGTGGATAAAAAAGATTTGCCCGATGTGCTTGGCACGGCATTACGAAAATCCCAAAAACAAGAAATAGAAAAAGCCGTCCAAAAGACAGTCGAAGAATACGGCGAAACATTAAAATTATTGGGCAAAGAATGATCCTTCAACGCGTTCGGGATTATCTTGAGCATGTCGAAAGATGAAACCTCTAACAATCACCGAAGTTGAATATGTGGCGCATAGTTTGGCGCGCAAAATGATGACATGGAATGAGCCGATTCCTGATTTTATTACGCGTCTCCCAAATATTCTTGAAGGGTGCCTTGTGGCTCCGTTTCAATCATTTGGTGGTAAAACTTTATATAAAGGACTTATTGAAAAATCCGCAATCTTGTTTTATATCATGGTTAAAAACCATCCGTTTCAGAACGGCAATAAACGGATCGCGATGACAACCATGTTGTATTTTTTATACAGAAATAAAAAGTGGCTTCGTGTAGACAATCAGGAACTTTATAATTTTGCAAAATGGGTAGCCGAATCAAACCCGAAATTGAAAGAAGAAACAGTGCGCGCCACAGAGAAATTTATCAAAACTTACTTGGTGGATTATGGAAAATAAAACAAAAAAATTAATCGGCAACGAAGCTGACCGGGAACAAATTAAAAAGTAAACGAAAAATAAAACTAAATGCCAAAAGAAATCGCCAATAAAGCCAAAAAGGAAGTATAATTACATTATGAAAAACATTTTAAACATAATCAAAGATTCCAGCTACAGCTTTTCGATTTTTGAACAAAAGCTGGTTGACGAGTTGGAAAGGAAAATCACCCTTAAAAACGGCAAGCCGTATGTTGTTTGCGCTATTCGCGATAAAGAAATACAGCTCAAGCCCGAGGAAGTTGTTCGCCAGCTCTACGCGATGAAACTGCTTGAAGATTACGGCTATCCAAAACAAAGAATCAAGTTTGAGCACGCTATCCATTTTGGCCGCGAGGTAAAGTCGGCCGATATTGTAATTTTTTACAAAGATCGCCCGAAGGTTGAATACATTATCGTTGAAATCAGAAAACCAAAGCTCCAAGCCGGAAAAAATCAGCAGGAATCTAATCGCGCCATGCGGGATGAATTGCGGCATCTGCCGCGCGCATCTGAGGCAGAAAAATCCTTGCCATGGATGCCACAACGTTGAAGAAAATCATCCCAAGACCCGCGTTTCGTGCCGGATCAGAACTTGTACGC
>JAKAHN010000100.1 GCA_021814895.1 bacterium | reverse complement strand
TTCCACAGATTCAACACCCTCCGCCTTCTTTTCCACATAAAAAATATTTTTATGAACAGGTTTTAAAATCTGATTGTTAAACTTAACAAGAGAAACCAAACCGCCTTCAAAATAAAAAGTCTGGGAAGGAAGACTTAAACCGAGTTCGCGTAAATAAAAAACCGACTCATCGTTTATATCACCCTCATAATCTCGCCCGTCAATAACAGAAATTCTCAGCCCCCGCACCAAATATGCCTGCTGACGCATATGCTCGACAATACCGTCAAAATTAAATTTTATTTCAGGAAAAATTTCATTGTCCGGTTCAAAAGTTTGAATCGTCCCATGCAACTTTGAGGAACCGATTTTCTTTACTTTAGCTTTAGCTTTCCCACGTGCATATTCTTGCATATAAACTCCCCCGTCGCGATAAACGACCGCTTTCATATAAACCGAAAGTGCATTAACAACCGAAGCGCCGACACCATGCAAACCTCCGGAAACAGTATAGCCATCCCCGCCGAATTTTCCGCCGGCATGCAAGGTGGTCATAATTGTCTCAAGAGCTGACACTTTTGTTTGTTTATGAACGTCAATCGGAATGCCTCGGCCATTGTCTGCCACCCTTATCCAATTTTGAGGAAGAAGGGCTACTTCAATATCATTACAAAAACCACCCATCGCCTCGTCGCGCGAGTTGTCAAAAATTTCTGTTATCAAATGGTGCAAACCTTCTACTCCAGTTGTGCCAATATACATACCGGGACGCTTCCGAACCGGCTCCAAACCTTCAAGAACGGTAATAGACGAAGCGGTATAGGCTTTTGAACCCGAAGATTCTTTATTAATTTTTTTGTCTTTTTGTGCCATAAATTAAGAAAAGGGCGCTTTTTCAAGCACTTTAATTATATCAAATTTAGTATTGAAAAACAATAGATTTTTGTATATTATCACAACAGTAAAAAGGATAAAAATATGGAGGAAACCCGTCAAGAATTCGCAGGGTGGCGTTGCCCGACTTGCAAAATAATTATACGGATAATAAGCGGTGGCTGTTGCCCAGTATGTTGGGAAAACGATCTTGAACCAGTATCTATAGCGGTGCCGGTTGGAAAGATCGTTCAACCAAAACCGGAACCTATCCGTGTAAATTGGCAACGACGAGAAGCAAATCAAACCTAAAACGCGTACGGCCCGGCTGTGCGCGTTCAACTTAAATTAAAATACTAAAAAATTATCTGACCTGCCACCCTTCTTTTCTTTCCACCTCCTTAACAATTCTCTCCATCAAAATTCCCATCTCACTGTCAGTTAAAGTTTTTGTTTTTGATTGAAAGACAAGATGATAAGCATAAGAAACTTTTCCATCCTTGGAAAACGTATCAAACAAATCCGCTCTTTGGAGCAATTCTCCCGCTTCTTTCTTTATAATATCCAACAGCTCATTTTTGTCCACAACACTCGGCATCCAAACCGCAATGTCACGCAACATAAAAGGATATAAAGAAAACGGTTTGAATTTAAGATGAACAGAGTCATCGGCAATCCTTTCAAAGTCAAGTTCGTTGTAAGAATTTGGCGAACTTGCCCTGACAAAAAGATCCGTGATATCAAGCTCGGCAATAGCTCCGGATGGGCCGGTTGAAATCTTTGAGGAGATCGGCAAATTAAAAGCGCTGCCAAGCAAATTTATTATTTCTCTCAAAATATCTTCATTCCCCCTGTCTTTTTTAATCAGCGTCTGACGGCCAATGCAAATGTGAATTCTTTCTCCATGAACGCCAAAGACTCTGCCAATTTCAAATAATCTTATTTCGGAAAGGCCTAAAATGGGGGCATTTGAAGAATTTCTTTTCAAGCAATCGGCTATTCCGTCAGAAAGATTTTCTCGTAAAAACTTTTTGTCTTCAGCGAGAGGTTTGGCGACTTCAAAATAACCCTTAGGGGTAAAAGTATAAAGAACCACTTCGTTAAATCCCCTTTCAGTTAAAATATTTTTAATTTTTTCAATATAATAAAAACTTTTATTAATCATTGCCCTTCCCTTAATAGGCGGAGGTAAAACAGACGGAATATTTTGATAGCCGTAAACCCTTCCAACTTCCTCAACCATATCTTCCGGAGAATTCAAATCAAGACGATAATAAGGCGGAGTCGCAATCAATCTTAGGCCCTTTTTTATCACCTCTATATCTAATTTTTGAAGAATCTGAATAATATTTTCTTCCGCAATGTCCGCTCCCAAAACACTATTTACAAATTCAGATGTTATTTCTATCCTTACAGGTTTTTGTTTGCGTTTATAAATATCATTAATTGGTCCAAATTTTGCATCAGGCAACGTTTGGGTGATTAAACTGGAAAATCTGTTCATCGCTTCAAGAGCCAGTTCGGGGCTTAACCCGACCTCAAAACGCCGGGCTGCGCTCGTCTTTAATTCAAGAATTGTGGATGTGAGTCGAATGGAAGATTTATTAAAGTTGGCTGATTCTAAAATTAAATTCTCCGTAGATTCTGTCACCTCGGCCCGTTTTCCGCCCTTAATTCCGGCAATAGCAAGAGGCCCCTCATCGTCGGCAATTACCAAAACCGAAGAATCTAATTCAGCCTCTCGATTATCCAAGGTCGTCATTTTTTCGCCATTCTTGGCCGGACGAATTTGAATCTTTCCTTTAATTTTATCTGCGTCAAAAGCATGGAGAGGTTGGCCGATATCAAACATTACAAAATTCGCCAAATCAACAATATTATTTATGCTTCGCTCGCCTATAGATTCCAATCTTTCAACCAACCATTCTGGCGATTTGCCAATTTTTACATTTTCTACCCTGCGACCGATATAACGTCCGCAAAGCGCCGGCTTCTTGACCTCAATCTTTGGTTTTTTATTAAGGGTTTCAGTTGCAATTTTTAAATCCTGAATCGCAACTCGTAAATTACTTGCGGCGGCAACCTCTTTCGCAATCCCTCTATGAGAAAGAGCATAACATGCTCTGTCGGCTAAAATTTTTAAGTCTAAAATATCATCGGTGTCCCACCGCTTTATATTTTCAACTTCAAACGCATGATAGTTCAAAATATCAGCCAGACTTTCGGATTCTGGCAATTCTTGATCAAAATATGTTTGTAACCACTTATAAGAAATCAACATGTCTATTAAAATTGCGTAATAACTCTTAAATCTCCATTATAAAACAATCTGATATCGGGAATACCGTAACGAACCATAATCAATCTGTCTATTCCCACACCAAAGGCAAATCCTTTAAATTTCTTTGGATCATGGCCAGTGGCTTTCAAAACGTTGGGATGAACCATGCCGGCTCCAAGCATTTCCAACCATCTGTCACCAACTTTTACAATCACCTCAACAGACGGTTCGGTAAACGGAAAATAGCTTGGGCGAAAACGAATTTCTGTTTTATCGCCAAAAAACTCTCTCATAAAATGCTCCAGCGTGCCTTTCAACTCAGCCATTGATACATTTTTATCTACATAAAGTCCTTCAATTTGGAAAAATTGCGATTCATGCGTAGAATCAGTCGCTTCATTGCGAAAAACCTTGCCTGGAGCAATTATCCTTATTGGCGGGTTATGCTTTTCCATATAGCGGATTTGAACGGGAGAAGTATGGGT
>JAKAHN010000099.1 GCA_021814895.1 bacterium | reverse complement strand
TTATAGATTTTTCGGCGCTTAATCCCGCTGAAAGATAATCAAGAACTAAATTCAAAACTTGGCCCGGTTTTTCTTTCGGGTCGTAGTTTTCGGTTATGGAATGAAGATCGGCGACAAAAAAATAGCATTTATACCTGCCCGAATTTTGCAGGTCAACGAAATTTTTTAAAGCCCCTAAATAATTTCCTATGTGGAGTTTTCCTGTTGGCTGGATACCTGATATAAGCACTGGTTTACTCATAAAATAATTAAACCTCAATAACTACCGGTAATACCATCGGACGCCTTTTCGTTTTATTATACAAAAATTGGCCGATTTGATCACGTATCAATGATTTTAAATAATCCGACTCAATTGTTTGATGTTTCGGCATTCTGGTAACAATGCCTTTTATTTTATTTCTAAGCTCCTCTATTAATTCCTTATTTTCATTGAGATAAATAAACCCGCGCGATATAATGTCCGGATTTTTCAAAAATCTCCCGCTTTTTCTATCCAGTGTCGCAATAATAACAACCATACCCTCTTGAGCCAAAAGTCGGCGGTCCCTCATAACTATTTCTCCCACGTCGCCAACGCCCAGCCCGTCTACCATAACGTAAAAGGTTGGTATAACATCGTCGGTTATTTTCACGCCGGATTTAGAAAATTCTATTATTTGTCCGTTGTCGACAAGCAAAGTGTTTTGCTTCGACACTCCCGCGCTTTGAGCGAGTTCGGCGTTTGTAGTTCTCATAAAGTAATAGCCGTGTATGGGTATGAAAAATTTCGGCTTAACTATTTCGATTACGGTTTTTAATTCTTCGCCGGTGGCATGGCCTGAAGCGTGAAGATCTACGATTTTAGAATGATAAACTTTGGCCCCCTGCCTTGCCAGATTGTCTTTTAGCGATTGGACAGAGCGTTCATTTCCGGCGATTACCGAGGAAGAAAAAATAACCGTGTCGCCCGGCTTAACCTGCACGAAACGGTGTTCGCCTGTGATTATTTTCATCAAGCTGGCATTGGGTTCTCCTTGGGCGCCGGTCGAAAGTATTAATATTTTTTCATCGCGATATTTATTAATTTCTTCTATCGGCACGATCATGCCCTTTTTAACTTTTATATGTCCCAAGTTTTGGGCTATTTGAACATTGGTTTTAATCGACAGTCCCGAAAAGAAAACTTTACGGTCGTGTTTCTCCGCGATTTTTATTATTTCTTCTATTCTGCTCAAAAGCGACGCGAACATTCCGACGATAATTCGTCCTTTTGATTTTTTAAAAATCTCGTCGATGTTTTTCTCGACGGTTTTTTCGGAAACCGAAAGTCCGGTTGATTCGGCGTTGGTGCTGTCTAAAAACAATCCTTGTATGTTTTGGCTGCCGGCCCATTTAAATTCATCAAGTCCCAAAGGCTGGCCGTTTTCGGTATAATCGAATTTAAGATCGGTGGAAAAAACGAAATTACCCGCCGGCGTTTTAAGTAACACGCTTACGGTGTCGGGAATGCTGTGAATAATGCCGAAAAATTCTCCCTCGAAAGAATCGGAAAATTTTATTTTGTCGTGATTTTTAACTATTTCGAAATCAAGTTTTGGCGAATTAGGGAAATCATCCTGCCTTTTCATGATTATTCCTTTGGTAAGCGAAGTCGTATAAATAGTGGGATTCCCTAATTTTTCTATTATGTAAGGAATAGCGCCGATGTGGTCGTAGTGGGCGTGAGTAATAATCAACGCTTTAATCTTCTCTTTTCTTTTTTCGAGGTAGTCGACGTTGGGAATTATGTAATCTATGCCCGGCGTGTCTTCTTCGGGAAATTGCAATCCCGCGTCAATAATAACTATTTCATTTTTGTATTCAAAAAACGACATATTGCGACCGACTTCTTCAAGGCCGCCCAAGGTGGCGAATTTCACCACGTCTTTTTTTATCTCCCCACCCTCTTTTTTATTGGGCATCTCGATAAAATCTTCCAGGTCGTCGACAATTTTGCGTTTCATTGGCTGAAATCTTTGTTTTATTACTCCGCGGCCGCCTTCCCGCCTATTTAACGGAGTTCTTGTTTCAGACAGTTTGTTTATTCTTTTTCTTATCATTTTTTTATTACAACTTCGATTTTGTGATTAATTCTCGAAATTGACGGTTAATTAATATTTTTATTTTGTGATGTTAATTTTTGAATTTTGCGCGCCCCGCACTAAAATTTGTCGACTAATTATTATTTCTTATTTGTGTCGGAGGAGGGAGTCGAACCCTCAAGCCTTTTGGCATACGGACCTGAACCGTACGTGTCTTCCAGTTCCACCACTCCGACAAATTTAGTGCGGGGTAAATCTGCCAACTCGCCCCGCACTTAAACTAAGTTTACAGTGCGGGGTTCCGCCACCCGGGCGAAAATTTAATCCCTAAACAGGTTTTTAGGAATTAAAAAATTTTTGTATTTCTCTGGATTTTTTAAAAAATCGAATTTTTCCGGATTTTTAATAAAGGCTTGATATAAAGGCGTTTTGAAAATCTTTTTTGGTTTAACGATTTTAAAGCTGATAGGATTTTTATAATCCGGATTTTTAATTATTTTAAATGATTTATTATTTTTTATTGCATATACTGCGGCTCCGCGGTATTTTTTAAAAAAACTATAATCCGATTTAAAATTTGTCGATTGGATATTAGATAATACTAGTGGCTTATTTCCGATGTTTATGCTGATGTGGCCGAATCCCGGAGGAACTATAGTTTTTTCTCCCGGTCCGGCTTTTATTAAATAAAGTTTAACGTTTTTGCCGGACAGATTTATTTCCTGAAAAAGAAAAAGCGCTTTTCCTTTTATAACTTCGTATATTTCTGGATAAGTTGTTTTTGTTCTCGGTTTATTCGGATGAATGTGGCCGATTGTTTTTACGAATTCCTCGCCTAAAAATCCAGGATTGATAACAGTTATATCGTAGCTAGCGCTGTTTTTTTTAAAAACCAAACTATCCTTTTTTAATTTGACGCCTCGATACATCAAATAAAGGTTTTCTATTTCGGTCTTACTAGCGGGGTCTTTTAAAAACCTTTTTGTTTCGTCCAAGGTCCTTTTTTGGACGGGCGATGAATAAGTATCTTTTGATAATAACAACCTACCATCTTTTATTGATATTGGCAAGCCACTATTCTTAAATAAACCTTCAACCTTCAATTTTACAATTTTCATTTTAAATCGAATTCTATTTGAAAACTCTTTCTGTTTTAACGTACCAGTCTTTAATATTTTCAAATCGGCTGCTTGGTAAGGCCAGTATTTTTTCTTCGAATCCGTTTAAGGATTTGCTTTGGATATAAATATAAGGAGGCGAAAAAAGGAAAATAGCCGGCTGGTCATTTTTTATTAGCGATTGAGCTTGCAACATTTTCTCTCTTCGGTTGTCGGCGTTAAAGTCGGCCCTTACGGAATTAATCAGAAAATCAACGTCTTTGTTTTCGTAAAGCGACAAGTTAAGGCCGGGATGGAATTTTTGGCTCGAATGCCAAAAAGAAAATAAATCGGGATTTTTGCCGTAGATGTTTCCGAATAAAATCATTTCGTAATCTCTCGGTTTTATGGTGTCGGGGAAAATTTCGTCATTCGGTTTTATATTAAGATTTATTTTCACCC
>JAKAHN010000098.1 GCA_021814895.1 bacterium | reverse complement strand
AAAAATGATAATTAAAAAAACTTTTTAGGTGTCGTTGGACTAATTTTAATATAGGTTTTACGCTCGTAGAAACTATTGTGGCGGTTTCTCTGATTTCGTTTGCTTTAATTGCTCCTATCACGGGTGCTCAAAGGTCTTTAATATCTGCCAGAAATTCCCGCGACCAGATGACTGCATACTTTTTGGCAGAAGAGGGATTAGAGTATGTTCATTATGTTCGCGATTTAAACGCAATTGAAAATCCAAATGACACAGATAAATGGCTGAAAGGCCTAAATGATTGTATCCCTACGCCAGGTAATTCGTCAAAAGCTTGCGGTGTTGACCCGACGGCCAGTGGAAATCAAATAATAAATTGTCAAAATATCAGCAATTGCCTGTTATATTTCAAAAACGGCATATATAGTCACCAACATGGCGTTGGCAGCGGTTTTTCGCCGACAATTTTTACGCGGTCAGTTACAATTATTGAAGATGATAATGTCCACAAACCTAATGAACGCAGAGTGAAAGCGACTGTCAGTTGGAAAAATAATTACGCTCAAACGCAAAAAGTGGAATTGACCGGCTACATTACCAATTGGAAAGAGCAGGTAAATTTGAATTAATTTATGATAATAAATACTTATAAAAAAAATAATTTTTATAACAAAAAAGGTTTTACGTTGATTTTTGCTATTCTAATCAGCAGTTTGCTTGTCGGAATTGGCATTGCTATTACCAATCTGGCGATCAGACAGCTTTCAATCGCTTCAGTCAGCCGAGAGTCGCAGTTGGCGTTTTATGCAGCCGATGCCGGCGCAGAGTGCGCTCTTTATTGGGATATTCACGGCAAAACGTTATCGCCGATTTTTTATTTTTCTTCAGTTTATGACCCCAATCAAGTCGGCACGTTATATTGCGGTTCCAGTTCGGCGACATTAACCTCGACGCTAGGGACGGGTTATTATCAGAACATTTTTAAAATACAGTATACTTCGTCTAGTTGCGCTTATGTGTCAATCAAAAAATATTTTACCGGCAGAAACCTTATTGAATCAAGCGGTATTAATGATTGTTCCGCCAGTGTCAATCCTTATCGGGTTGAGCGTTCTATTAGGATTGAGTATCATTAAATTTCAGAATAAAAGATAATTTTATCTTTAAAAGATGATTAAACCGCCAGTGGAAATAGTAGAGCGTTTAAAAAAACTCAAGGAAACCATTGAGCTTCATCGTTATAATTATCACGTTTTGGACAAGGTAACGATATCGGAAGAAGCGTTGGATTCTTTAAAAGCGGAACTGCTTAAGATTGAAGAACAGTATCCGCAATTAGTTACTCCGGATTCTCCTTCTCAAAGGGTCGGCGGAACGCCATTGCCGGAATTTGTAAAGGTTAAACATAAAGTGACGCAATGGTCGTTTAACGATGCTTTCAGCGAAGAAGATATTGTTGAATTTGACAAAAGAGTCCGGCGTTTTATCAAAACTGAAACCGGCAAAGATGAAAAGCCCGCTTATGATGTTGAGTTGAAAATTGACGGCTTGAAAATTGTTTTGGAATATGAAAAAGGAATTTTAATCAGGGCGGCAACTCGTGGCGACGGTGAATTTGGCGAGGAGGTTACAAAAAATGTTCGGACGATTGAATCCGTGCCTTTGAAAATAAAAAAACCTACTGATGTTATTGTGGAGGGTGAAGTTTGGATGGGGGAGAAAAATCTTAAAGAATTGAATCGGAAAAGGCAAAAGGCTGGTGAGGCGGTCTTCGCCAACCCAAGAAACGCCGCCGCCGGAAGCATTCGCCAGCTTGACCCAAAAATTGCCGCCGAAAGAAAGCTTGATAATTTTATTTATGATTTGTCTGCTTCAAGCGAGCAATTGCCACCGACTCAAATTGAAGAACTTAAATATCTCGGAGAGCTCGGTTTTAAGGTCAATAAAAATTTTGAGCTTTGCCGAACGGTTGAGGAAGTTATCGCTTATTGGAAAAAGTGGCAGAAAAAGACAAAAAGCGAGGATTATTGGATTGACGGCGTGGTGGTGAAAATCAATGAAAGAAAATATCAGGAGGCGCTCGGCTATACCGGCAAGGCTCCGAGGTGGGGGATTGCTTTCAAGTTTCCGGCCGAACAGGTTACAACTATAATTGAGGATATTATTTTGCAAGTCGGGCGAACCGGCGTAGTGACGCCTGTGGCAGTGTTGCGTCCCGTTTCGGTTGCCGGTTCGGTGGTTTCCCGCGCAACACTGCATAATGAAGACGAAATAAAAAGATTGGATGTGCGGATTGGCGATACGATTATTCTCCAGAAAGCCGGCGATGTTATTCCGGACGTGGTTTCGGTTGTAAAAGAAATGAGGCCGGACGGTTCAAAAACTTATGAATTTCCCAAAATTGTGGCTGAGTGCGGTGGTGACGGAAAGATTGAACGAATTCCGGGCGAATCGGCTTGGCGGTGCGTGGCAAAAGATTCGGCTATTCAGCACCGCCGCCGACTGTATCATTTCGCCGGCAAACATTGTTTTGATATAGAGGGATTGGGGCCGAAAATAATTGACTTGTTGCTTGATAATAAACTTATCAATTCGGCGCCGGACATTTTTGATTTGAAAAAAGGCGATTTATTGGCATTACCTCGTTTTGCCGAAAAATCAGCCGACAATTTGCTACAGTCGGTTGAAAAAGCGAGAGAGGTTACCTTGCCCCGTTTTATCTTTGCCCTTTCCATTCCGCAAGTTGGCGAGGAAACGTCTATTGATCTCGCGAAACATTTCGGCAGTTTGGAAAATTTAATGAAAGCCGATAAAGAAGGTTTTGAAAAAATTTCCGGCATCGGGCCGGTTGTGGGACAAGCGGTGACCGATTGGTTTGGGAATAAAACCAATTTGAAATTAGTTGCGGAACTTTTTAAAAGAGTGAAAATCGCAAAATTGAGTCCTTTGGAAAAGTCCAACGCTCGACTTTCCGGGAAAACTTTTGTTTTGACTGGCGGGCTTTTATCTATGGAAAGAGATGAGGCGAAGACAAAAATCAGAGCTTTGGGCGGGGAAGTGTCCGAATCGGTTTCCAAAAAGACAAGTTATGTGGTGGCTGGTGAAAATGCCGGTTCAAAATTGGATAAAGCTAAAAAATTGGGGGTGGAGGTTTTAAGTGAAGACAATTTTTTGAGGTTGATTAAATGAGAAATAAAAAACCACCGGGGTTAAGCGGTGGCGCAGATGAGCGGTTGGCGTAAGGCGCCGGAAGATGGAAGGCGCCTGTTATGATTTTGCGGTTGCGGATTCTCCCGTCGCCATCGGGCCTGTCGGCTGTTTAGGTGTTTTTTCCACACCCCCTTGGCCGAGCCGTTTCGGCGCCTTCTTGGTCGGCTCATAGCTATAGCTAAGGTTGTTTTTGTTCAAGGCCCTTCTTCAGGGTGTTCAGTTGTTGTCGGACCTTCCTTCTTTCTTTTCTGGCTGGCAGTTGGCGTCTCTGTTCCTCTATTTGAACGATTCTCATAATTTCCAGTCGTTGTACCTTGTACTCTTTGGCTGTTCAGTACCTTTTAAAGAACAGCCAATATAAATTGTATATTAAAAGAAAAATGTGTCAAATTTTTAGTCAAATGAATACAGAAGCTTTTGAAGCTTTTGAAGCTTATGCT
>JAKAHN010000097.1 GCA_021814895.1 bacterium | reverse complement strand
TTCCGATCTTAGCGACGACGTTAAAATTCAACAAGCTTTAGTAGACCAAGCAAATGCCGGTGTTCAAAATTTGGCAGCGCAGTTGGCTAAAACAGCCATCAGAGCTCCGTTTGCTGGAAAGGTGACCAAACAAGATGTGAAAGTCGGTCAGATCTCAACTCCTAACATTCCGGTTGTTTCAATCATTTCCAATACGAATTTTCAGATTGAAACTTATGTTCCGGAGATTGATTTGGCAAAAATAAAAATTAACGATTCCGCTTCTGTGACGCTGGACGCTTACGGCAACTCTGTTTTGTTTAACGCCTCTGTAATTAAAATAGATCCGGCCGAGACTGTCCTTAACGGAGTGGCGTCATATAAAATCACTCTTCAGTTTTCTCAAAATGATGAGAAGATAAAATCTGGTATGACGGCTAACGTTGATATTCATTCGGCTAATGAAACGAGCGCGATTGTTATTCCGAAACAAAGCGTTATTACGGAAGGCAATGAAAATTACGTTTTGCTTTCTGCTAAAAACGGAGTTCGGGTGTTGCAAAAAATCGTAGTGGGTAAAGAAGGGTCAAATGGAATGGTGGAAGTTTTGTCTGGCTTAAAGGTAGGTGATAAAATTGCAAGTTTTAGTAATCAAGTAGTTAAATAAAAATTTGTTAAAAATTTAATTTAAAGTGTAAATATCAAAATGTAAAATGACAATGCAAAATCATAAAATAAAAAGTCAAATTGAACACCTTAGAAATTTTAACATTTTAAAATGTCATTTTTAATTTTGATTTTTAAATTTTTAATTTAATGATATGGATCAAAAACAAATAATAAAAAAAGAAGAAGAATTGATAAAAAAAGAGGAGAAAATTATTTCTTCTGAAGAAAAATTAAGCAAAGAAGAAATCTCGTTGATAAAACGTTTGCGTTCCAATCTTTGGATAAGTTACGGCGTGATTGCGGTCGGAGTGGCTCTTTTGGTTGGCGGAGTGCTTTATTACAAAGTTAGCTCCGGAGAGATTTATATTGATAAGGCTGACATTGAGGCGCCGACTATCGCTCTTTCGCCAAGCGCTTCGGGAGTTTTGGAAGAGCTTTATGTTAGAGAAGGGGATATGGTCCAAGCGTCGGAGTCGGTTGCCCGTGTTGGCAATGAACTTATTAAGGCGAAAATTGACGGGCAAGTTATTGCTGTTGAAAATAGTATTGGCAAGATCGTTAATCCCGGCGAATCGGTCGTGGTAATGATTGACAAAAATGAACTTCACGCGGTAGGACAGTTGGATGAAAATAAAGGTTTAGCCGATGTTCGAGTCGGTCAGGCGGCCGTTTTTACGGTTGATGCTTTCGGTTCAAAAAAATTTGGCGGTATTGTTGACGCTGTCGCTCCAACTTCTAATTCTTCCGGGGTAGTTTTTAGTATTTCTGATAAAAGAGAGGTAAAGGCGTTTGATATCAAGGTGCGTTTTGACACGAATGCTTATCCCGAGCTTCAAAACGGAATGTCGGCGCGCATTTGGATATATAAGTAAAGGACGCTCGGATTGTGATAGAAAAAGTACGGATATTTTTCTGCTGAAAAATTCCTCGTGCTCGCGTCAGTCACGCTCGCAAGTCTTTTTCTATCACAATCCTCGCTTAGAGGTAAAAAACACGAAAAATTTCTACTGAAATTTTTCTATGCTTCACGCCAGTCGCGCTTACAATGTTTTTTCAAAGCCAAACCCTCGCTTAGAGGTAGAGAGGTAATCAAAAAAGTTTAAAGGTGAAGAAGCGGGAACTTTTTTGATTGCTACATTTTATAAATTTTTTCTGGTGTGAATCTCGCTCTGACAGAAAGCATTGCTAGATTTTAAGATTAGTCATTTTCTTTGCCGAAAATATTGCAAATGGATTCTAATCATAAAAACTTCAAATGGATGGTATTGCTGACCGTAATCATCGGCACCTTTTTGGGACGGTTGGACCAGACTATTGTCAATTTGGCATTACCGAAGATTATTGATGATTTCAGTATAACGGTGACGGCTGCCGGTTGGATTGCTACCGCTTATATTTTGGCGAATGCGATTTTTGTGCCGATTTGGGGCAAACTAGGTGACACGATAGGCAGGAAAAAAGTTTACATTCTAGGTTTTTCAATTTTTATTTTCGGTTCAATGCTTGCCGGATTGGCCTGGAACCTTTCCTCAATGATTTTTTTTCGCATTATTCAAGCAATTGCCGGTTCTGCTGATTATCCGACGGCAATGGCAATTATCGCGGTAACTTTTAAAGAAGGCAGGGAGAGGGCTCAAGCTCTAGGTATTTGGTCTTCGGCATTTGCGGCAGCAAGCGTTTTCGGGCCTCTTCTTGGCGGTCCGCTCATTGATAATTTCGGTTGGCGTTCAATTTTTTTGATAAATATTCCTATAGGTCTTGTCGGTATTCTGATGGCGATGAGGTATGTCAGCGAATCGGTTTCGGGCGATAAAAATGTGAAATTTGATTGGTGGGGCGCGATTACTCTCGGCATTTCACTTTCAACCCTCGTTTTAGTGCTTGACCAAGGACTCGACTGGGGCTGGTTTTCCGCTACAAGTTTGTTTTGCTATTTTTTGACGGCGGTATTTGCCGGCATTTTTGCAAAAATAGAAATGAATCACCCCGAGCCGTTAGTTGATTTTAAATTTTTCAGAAACAGCACTTTTGTAAATACTCTTATAAACAATTTCTTAGTGTTTATGGCTATGATTGGCGGAATATTTTTATTACCGCTTTTTGCCCAAACATTTCTCGGTTTTACGGCGACCGAGTCCGGTTACCTTTTTATTCCGATGGCGTTTTGTATGGTGGTGGCTTCGCCCTTGGGCGGTATGCTGGTTGGTAAGATTCAGCCCCGATATGTCATTGCGACGAGTACGCTCGTTGCCGCCATAGGTATTTATTTGTTCACCGGTCTTGACCCTAGGTCTACCGCATTGGACATAATAATTCCTCTTTGTATTATGGCTTTTGGTATGGGTTTTGGTATGTCCCAGAGAACAAGCATTATTGCTTCTATTGTTCCACAAAATGAAATTGGGGTTGCTTCTTCAGTGCTCGCTCTTGCCAGAAATATTGCCGGCGCTTTCGGTATCGCAATTTTTGCCACGATTTTAAGCAATGTTACGGAAAGTAATGTTTTGAATATCGCTAAGAATACCGTTGTTAGTGTTCATACGCCGGCGGTGGTGGCGAAGGTGATAGGATTGATTTCTCTCAAGGCGCAAGTGACAGCTTACGGTCAGATTTTTTTGATCTCGGCAGTCATTTTGGTTATCGGCGCTTTACTAGCGTTGTTTATAAAAGTCAAAAAGATGAGAACCGACGTTGAGGTGTTTGTCGATTAAAGGGCGCTCGGGTTTGGCTTTGGAAAAGCGCGCATAAAATCTTGTTGGATTTTCTGCTCTGCTCGCGCCGTCGCGCTCCGCAAGGCTTTTCCAAAGCCAAACCATCGCTTAGAGGTAAAAAGGTAATAAAAAAGTCTAAGGGTGAGGACGAGGAACTTTTTTTATTGGAAGCGGTCAGAATACCCCGTCCGCTTGCGGCGGGGATGAATGACCGCATATAATTAGAGCGAGCGGAGCTCGCTCCTATCCAACAAAGTTTTCCCCGGTGCCTCGCCTAATACCCC
>JAKAHN010000003.1 GCA_021814895.1 bacterium | reverse complement strand
GGGTCATATTGATCTTGCGACTCCAGTTTCCCACATTTGGTTTTTGAGGAGTATGCCATCAAGAATCGGCCTTATTATGGGAATGAGTGGTGGTGACATAGAGAAAGTTATCTATTTTGCGGGATATATTGTTACAAAAGTCTATACTGAAGAAAAAGCTAGGTTGCTTAAAGATTTGGATTCTGAATTTAAGGCGAAGATCAAAACGGCAGGTGACGAAAGAACAAAAGAGGCTTTGAAAGAAAAAGTTTTGGAGGCCAAAAAAGAAATTGAAGGTGTTAATGAGGGTTTGGTTTTGGATGAAATTCAATACCATTCATACTCATTGAAATACAGCACTTTGTTTGAGGCTGGCATTGGAGCGGAAGCGATTTATAATCTTTGTAAAGAAATAGACTTGCGTAAATTATTGGACCAGCTTGAAAAACAATACGAAAACGCCAAAGCCGGAGAACGAGAAAAGTTAAATAAAAGATTATCCCTAATCCGCTCATTTGTCGTCTCTGACCAAAGACCTGAATGGATGTTTATCACCAGAATACCGGTTATCCCGCCCGGCCTTAGACCAATGGTTCCGCTTGATGGTGGTCGTTTTGCCACTTCCGATGTTAACGATTTGTATCGTCGAGTAATAAATAGAAACAATCGTTTGAAAAAATTGAAGGAAATTGATGCGCCGGATGTCATTTTGCGAAATGAAAAAAGAATTTTGCAAGAAGCGGTGGACGCCTTATTTGACAGTTCCATTCGTCATGGTAGCGCCGGAGTCGGAGCTATGAGCGCTTCACAAAGACGCGATTTGAAATCTCTTTCCGATAATTTGAAAGGAAAGCGAGGTCTTTTCCGTCAGAATCTTTTGGGTAAACGCGTTGATTATTCCGGCCGTTCGGTTATTGTTGTCGGTCCGGATCTTCATCTTGACCAGTGCGGATTGCCTAAACATATGGCGATGGAATTATTCCGGCCGTTTGTTATTTCTCAACTTATTTTACGAGAATTAGCCTTTAATATTAGAGGCGCCAATAAATTAATTGATGAAGGCATACCGGAAGTTTGGGAAATTTTGGAAGGAGTGATTGCTAATAAATATGTTATGTTGAACCGAGCGCCGACCTTGCACCGACTTGGCATTCAGGCTTTTCGACCGGTTTTGATTGAAGGCAACGCTATCCAACTTCATCCGCTTGTTACCACTGCTTTCAACGCCGACTTCGACGGAGACCAAATGGCTGTTCACGTTCCGCTTAGCGTTGAGGCTCAACTTGAAGCCAAAGAAATTATGGCTTCCAATAAAAATATTCTTAAACCGGGAAGCGGTAATGTTGTTGTTTCAATTGATAAGTTGGATATCATTTTGGGTTGTTATTGGATGACAAAAATTATTCCGGGGGCAAAAGGGGAGGATACGGTTTTTTCCAGCCCCAATCAGGCAATTTCAGCCTTTGATTTCGGTATCATTGATTTCCGCGCAAAAATAAAAATTTTGCCGACTGACAAGCCAAAATATAAAGAATTTAACGGAGAGATATTTGAATCATCAGTCGGCAGATTGCTTTTCAACAGCGTTTTGCCGGGAGATTATCCGTTTACAAATAAAGAAATCGACCGAAAGAAAATGGGCGCAATGATCGATGATCTTATTGAGCATTACGGTTTGGATAACATTCCGATAATTTTGGACAGAATAAAATCTTTGGGCTTTAAATATGCCACGAAGTCCGGAGTTACTTGGGGAATTGACGATGTAAAAATACCGGCAGGAAAGTTTGATGTTATTGCCAGAGCGAAAAAAGCGGCGGAAGTTGTTGATGGACAATTTAACGAAGGGTTATTATCGGCCGATGAACGTCTTAGAAAAAATATCGAGATTTGGCACGGTGCAAAAAGTGAAATTGAAAAATTGATTCCGGACACTCTTGAGAAGAATGGTTCTGTTTATGATTTGATTTACTCAGGCGCTAGAGGTTCTTTCTCTCAAATTACTCAAATGATTGGAATGAAAGGTTTGATTCAAAATACCGCCGGAGAAACTATTGAATTCCCGATTATTTCCTCAATGAAAGAGGGTTTGACTCCGATTGAATATTTTATCACCACTCACGGTTCAAGAAAGGGTTTGACCGATACCGCTCTTAACACAGCAAAAGCCGGCTATCTGACCAGAAAATTATTCGTTGTCGCTCAAGATTTGATTATTTCAGAAATTGATTGTGGAACTAAAGATGGTTTGGTTATAAGCAAACACGGTGCTTCAGGCATTGAGACTCCTTTGGCTAAAAACATTAAAGGCAGGGTGTTGGCTGATGACGTAAAGGATTCCAATGATAAAATTTTATTCGAGAAAGGTCATTTGTTGAACAAGCACGACGCGGCCGCTATTGAAACTGCCGGTATCGTGTCAGTTAAAGTTCGCTCTCCTTTGACTTGTAAATCGGTTCAGGGTGTTTGCGCAAAATGTTACGGAAACGATCTTGGAAAAAATCAACAAATCAGTCTTGGAGAAGCGGTCGGAACTGTAGCTGCTCAAGCTATCGGCGAACCAGGCACCCAATTAACAATGAGGACATTCCATGCCGGAGGTACAGCGTCAGTTGGCGGCGATATCACTCAAGGTTTGCCTCGTGTTGAAGAATTGTTTGAAAAACGCGCTCCAAAAAATCCGGCGATGATTTCCCATGTCGATGGCATGGTTACTGACATTAAGATTGAAGGCGCGGAAAAAGTCATTGTCATTTTACCGGAAGTTGAAAGCAAATCAAAAACCAAAACAAAGAAAAAATCAGAAACCGAATATCGGGTTTCTTACAATCGCACTCCTTTCGTAAAGATTGGAGATAAGGTTCAAAAAGGCGATTTGATTACCGATGGTTCAGCTGATTTGGATGAATTGTTTGAATTCGGCGGAAAAGACAAAACTTTGGAATATATCGTTCGTGAAGTTTCAAAGCCGTATGAATTGCAAGGTGAATCAGTGTCCAGAAAACACATTGAAGTTATTTTGCGACAGATGTTTTCTAGAAGAAAAGTTATTCACCCAGGAGATACGACTCTCACAGTTGGTGATATTGTAGACCAATATACTCTTGAGCTTGAAAATGAACCGGTAAAAGAAAAAGGCGGAGAATTAGCGAAAACAGAATCTGTCATCATGGGTATTTCCGAAGTTTCGCTTTCCAGAAAGAGTTTCTTAGCGGCCGCTTCTTTCCAACATACCACCAGGATTTTAGTCGCCTCGGCTATTCGTGGCAGTATTGATCCGCTCCAAGGATTGATGGAAAATGTTATTGTCGGGCGATTGATTCCGGCCGGCACAGGATTTGGCAGTGGTCCAAAATCGGATATGATCGTTGACTTGAAGGCAAGAATTGCCGCCGAGCAAAGCAATATGCCATCGGAATTTTCCGAGAATCAAACTGGATAAGGAATGAAGTATGAATTATGCAGAAAAACCGAAAAATTTTAAATCTTCTAAAAAAATAATTCATGGGAATCATAGCGTAATTTGGTTTTTGGACTTGAAAAGTAATTAGTGAAACAAGATTTGTTGTTCGTGTATATAAAAGTCAAAACTAATAAATAGGCGTTAGGCGTTTTAGGGAAGAAGTGAATATATTGAATTTCCTAGAGTCTAGCGCCTAGAGCCTAGCGTCTAAAATATGTCTGACACCACCACACAAATTAAAGAAAAAATCGATATTGTGGAAGTGATAGGGTCATACATCAAACTGGAAAAAGCCGGTCAGAATTATAAAGCGAAGTGCCCATTTCACAACGAGAAAACGCCGTCTTTTTTTGTCTCTCCAAAACGTGGTTCTTACTATTGCTTCGGCTGTGGAGCCAAGGGCGATATTTTTTCTTTTGTCGAGCAATTTGAAGGAATTGATTTTGTCGGCGCCCTCAAAATGCTTGCTGAACGCGCCGGAGTAGAATTGAAGTTTGAAAAAAAAGACAAAGAAATGATGGATAGAAGAAGCCGACTTTTTGAGTGTATGGAAAGAACGGCTAAGATTTTTGAAGAAAATCTGGCAACTAATAAAGAAGCTGTTGATTATTTGAAAAAAAGAGGACTAACTTCGGCAACGATAAAAAAATGGAGAATTGGTTTTGCTTTTGACGATTGGCGTCAGACTGAAGATAGATTGCTCAAAGAGGGTTTTACAAGAGACGAAATGCGCGACTGTGGCGTTATAAAAGAGAATGAAAGCAAAAAAACTTACGATACGTTTAGAAATAGAATAATGTTCCCGATTTTTGACAATGCTGTCAGGGTAATCGCTTTTTCCGGCCGAATTTTTAAGGATGAAAAAGGGGTGGCGAAATATTTGAACAGCCCAGAGACAGAACTTTTTAAGAAATCGGAAACACTTTATGGTTTTCATATCGCTAAAAATGCCGTCCGCCAGCTTGGTTTTTGTATTTTAGTGGAAGGTCAGATGGATCTTTTAATGGCTCAACAGGCTGGTTGGAACAACACCGTGGCCACTTCTGGGACGGCTCTGACGAGCGATCATCTTGCAATTTTAAAACGTTTATCATCTAATATTATCATTGCTTATGATAATGACGAAGCGGGCATAAAAGCTACCGAAAGAGCCGCAAAATTAGCGTTATCTTTGGGGTTTAATGTTAAGATTTTGAAAATTGCTGGCGATAAAGATCCTGCTGATTTGATTGCTAAAGATCCGTCAATTTGGAAATTGGCGATTAGAGACGCCAAGCACATTGTAACTTTTGCTTGGGAAAATCTAGAGGAACAAAAACTTTCTTCAGAAAAATTTATCGCAAGATTTAGGAGTAGCATTTTACCACTTTTAGCCGCTGTTCCGACCGATAGCGAGAAGGTGCGTCTCATTTCATTTCATAAGATGACAGTTCAGACCAATATTCAAGAGGAATATTTAATGGAAGAAATAAAGAGAACTCCGATTGAAGAGTTTAATGAATCAGATTCTATTGCCAAGCTTGCCAAGACGCCGGCGCCAAAAAACAATCCTCTTCGTCGTCTTTTTTCTGTTCTTTACGCTTTGGAGAACGGTGTGATTTCCGGAGTTGAAAAAGAGAATTTAAAAGAAAAAATGCAGATTATTTTAGATAAGACTTTTTCTGATTTAGATGAACAATTCAAAAAAGATAAGGACAGGTTGATTTTTGAAGTGGAATTAATATATGGTAGCGATATAAAGGAATCAGAGATTGTTGAATTGATTAGAAATCTAGAAGAAGATGTTTTACGCGAGAAATTGCTTATAAAAATGATTGAATTACAAAAGGCCGAATTAAACAAAAAAGACAAGGAAGTTCAAATTTTATTAAAAGAATGTCAAGAAATCACCAATAGACTTTCTGAAATAAAAAATTTTAAAGCTTAACAAATGATAAAAATTTTATTAAACTATTATTTATAATTTAAAATCTCAATGGCCACAAAAAAACAAACAACCAAAAAAAGCGTTAAATCACAGAAAAAAAATAAAAAGGTAAAAAGCAGGAGCAAGCTCAATAAAAAATCAAAAAATATTTTAAACCGTCTAAACAATGTAAAATCCGAAAAAATACCAGTCAATCTTTTAAAAAAAGCGAGGGATATGGAAAATAAGGCGGTTAGATTGATTTCTCGCGGAAAAGATCGCGGTTTTGTCACTTACGACGAGATTCTTCGAGAATTTCCAAACGTAGAAAATGACGTACCGTTTCTGGACGATCTTTACAGTAAGTTAGTATCGGCCAATATAGACGTATTGGAGGGCGGAGGTATTTTGGATATGGATGAAGATTTACTTAAGAACCCGAACATTATCAGTCGAGGCGGTGATTCTTCTTACGATTCAATCCAAATCTATTTGAAAGAAATAGGTCGTTATCCTCTTATTCCGGCCAGTCAAGAAAAAGAATTGGCCAAGAGAATTGAAAAGGCCGACATTGAAGCAAAAAGTCTTTTAGCAAAAGCGAATTTGCGTTTGGTTGTGTCTATAGCAAAAAAATATGTCGGACGAAGCGCTGATTTAACCTTGCTTGATCTTATCCAAGAAGGCAACCTAGGACTTTTTAAGGCAGTAGATAAATTTGATTGGCGAAAAGGTTATAAATTTTCAACCTATGCCACCTGGTGGATTAGACAAGCTATTACTCGCGCTTTGGCTGACCAATCAAGAACAATCCGCGTGCCGGTTCATATGGTTGAAACTATCGCCAAATATAAACAAGTTTTAAGAAGATTATCGCAAGATTTAGGTCGCGACCCGTTGCCGGAAGAGATCGCTCTTGAAATGGGACTTGAGGTGGAAAAGGTTTATCAAATTGAAAAAATCAATCAAGACACCGTTTCCTTGGAAAGCCCGATTGGCGATGAGAGTGATGATGGAAAATCAACCCTCGGTAATTTTATTGCCGATGACAAAATTATTTCTCCCGACCAGGAAGCATCTCAGCGAATTTTGTCGGATCAGGTTAGAGAAATTTTGAGCGAGTTGTCTGAAAAAGAACGAAAGATTCTTGAAATGCGCCACGGTCTTTTGGATGGTATTACTCATACTCTTGAAGAAGTCGGTCAGCAATTCAATGTTACCCGCGAACGTATCCGCCAAATTGAAGCCAAAGCTCACGAAAAAATCCGTCAGCATGAGAAAGCTAAAAAATTGCAAAGCTATTAAATAATTAATTAAATGTTGAAATTATAGATGCGATTAAAACCAGATTCGTATAAGTTTTTTAAATATGGTTTATAATAATTAAATGATTTCACCAGAATTTAAAAAAGCTTATGATTCTCTAAACTCTGAACAAAAACTGGCTGTTGATACGATTGACGGACCGGTAATGGTTATAGCCGGTCCTGGAACGGGCAAAACGACCGTTTTAACCCTTAGAATCGCCAATATCTTACGTTTGACCGATACGCCGGCAAACGGTATTTTGGCTATCACTTATACCGATGCCGGTGTCAAAGCGATTCGGGCAAAACTTCATTCAATTATTGGCAATCGTGCTCACGACGTTTATATCCACACCTTTCACAGTTTTGCCTCTTCTATTATTGCCGAATATCCCGACCATTTTATTCAATTGAGTGATAGGAAACAATTGACCGATATTGACCAGGAATTAATGATAATCTCAATTCTTGAAGACCCGTTATTTGCCAAGATTCGGCCGATAGGAAAGCCGGACGCTTATTTGCGAAGCATTATTAAAACAATTGAAAACGCAAAACGCGAAGCTTTGACTCCCGAGGCCGTTAAGAAATATGCCGAAGCGGAAATCGAGAGGATACAAAATAACAAAGATTATATATCTACCAGAGGTGCTACCAAGGGAGAATTGAAAGCGGACGCAAAAGAGCTTGTTGAAAAATATAATCGCACCATTCTTTTTGCTGATGTTTATGATCGATATGAACAGAAAAAGATTGAGGATAAGAAAATGGATTATGACGATTTGATTATAGAATTGCTTGTGGCCCTTAGAAAAGACGAGTTATTGCTCCGATTGGTCCAAGAAAGATTTTTATATATTCATGTGGATGAACATCAGGATACCAATGACGCTCAAAATTTTATAATCGCTCTGATTGCCGAATTTTTTGAAACGCCGAATATTTTTATCGTCGGCGATGAAAAACAAGCGATTTATAGATTTCAGGGCGCATCAGTTGAAAATTTTCTTTTGCTTTCAAAGCGTTGGAAAGCGATGAAAACAATTTCGCTTGATTCCAATTATCGTTCCCATCAAAGTATTTTGGACGCCAGTTTTGGCATGATTGAAAAAAATTACGATTCGGATGAATATAAAAATTTAAGGATACGTTTGAATTCAAAAAATGGCGGAGACAGTCGGCCGATTGAAATAATCAAAAGTGAAGATGTTCGCGGATCTGAAGAGTACTTAATCAAAGAATTGAAAAAAATTTGCCAAAAAAATCGCGATGCGAGCGTTGCGGTTATTGTGCGCAGGAATCGCGACTTAGATAGGGTAATTCGTTTACTTGAATCACATAATATAGATGTTGCATCGGAGAGAAGTGTCGATATTTTTAATCATCCTGTCGGTAAACTGTTTTTTGACCTTATGGAGTTTGTGGCTGACCGAAGTAAGGTTGACGCTTTGGCAAAAACGATTGTTTCGGGAATGTGGAGATTGTCTTTTGAAGACGGCGCCAAGACGATAGGTTTAATGAGAAGTGGCAGAAAACCAAACTCTTTAAGTTTTTCGGAAAGTTTTGAGCAAATTCAATCAAGGTTTTTGGACGACAATCCTGCGGATTTTATTATTTTCATCGCCGAAAAATCCGGTTTTGTAAAATTGATTGCCAAGGATCCGTCTTATGCTCATGTTTGGCACGGCATTGTCGCGCTTTCCGAATCTTTAATCAGAGAAAATAATATTTCTGAACCGATTACTCTTTTGAAATCAATGCTTGCTTATAGGACTTCGGCTGAATCTCGAAATGTAAAAGTAACTGTAGGCGCGCCCGATTCTCTGATCAAAGCTTTGACCGCTCACGGTAGCAAAGGACTTGAATTTGATTATGTTTTTTTACCTTATTCTACCGAAGAATCTTGGGTCGGCAAAACCCACGGCTCATCGTTTATTTTGCCGAAAAAACAGGCTGATAACGATATTTATGATTTACGCAGACTTTTTTATGTTGCTTTGACTCGAGCCAGAAAACACGTGGTGATTTTGACTCCGGCTGAAGAATCTGATGGCCGGGTTTTAACACCGCTTCGTTTTATTGAAGAACTAGATAAAAAACATATTTCTGAAATTTTGTTACCGCGGGGAGAAGTTGTAATCACTGAGCAGGGCATCAAGTCTTACGATAAGAAAACGGATATGAAATTCGTCAATTTGGCAAAAAGTGTTTTGTTGGAGAAAGGGTTATCGGTCACAGCGCTTAATCATTTTATTGAATGTCCAAATAAGTTTCTTTATCAGAGTATATTAAAATTGCCACAAGCGCCTGGAGCAATGTCGGAAAAAGGGAGCGCGATGCATTACGCTTTGTCGCGAGTTTGGCAATCAAAAAAACGGGACATTGAAAGTATTCAAAAAACGATAGTAAAAAGCGTTGAGGATTTTCTAACCGATTCTTATTTAAATGTTTCTACAAAAGAGGCGGTTAAGAAAGAGCTTATTGAAGCTTCAGGCGATGTTGCCACCGCTCTTTTTGCGCATTTTAACATCAACGGAAATGTTTTTACCGAGCATTGGGTGGAAAATAATTTTGAAGGTCTTTACGACAAAAAAAATGTCAGTATTCCGATTCATGGTAAACTTGACGTTATCATTGAATCTCAAGATGAAATTTTAGTTTTTGATTACAAGACTAAACAAGCAATGTCTGTTTCAGCGATAAAAGGCGAGATAAAAAACGATGACGGAAATTATTTTCGCCAATTGGTTTTTTATAAAATTTTAATGAGTCAAAACCCGAAGTGGAGAGATAAAAGAATCACCCCGGCTTTGGTTTTTGTTTCGCCTGACAATAAAGGGCGTTGCCCGACGGTAACTTTGCCGATTTCTGATGATGATATTAATAATGTGAAAAGGGAGATTCAATCATTACTTGACGCTGTTTGGAGCGGAAACATCGCGATCAGTAAATGCTATGATACCAAATGCGAATGGTGTGGATTAAGGGAAGTGACGTAGAAGTCAACAACCAACAACTTATAACAATTGACCCAATACTCCCTACTTTCTATTTTTGTTCCGCTAATATTGCGTCAATAATTTGTTTTAATCCTTGATAGGGAAAAGCGGCTGCTATCTCAACGATACTGCCATTGTTTCCCACAATGACGAGCGATTGGCCGCTCTGGTCTTTGAAAGCGGAGGTTGCTGTAAGCACTCTGTCAGTCGCATCTTTTGACAGTGGTTTTTTAAGGACAAGGAAAGAGGTTGGTGTGCCCTGAACTCCCGCTTGTACACCGGTGTTGTAATCAGCTGAAACAATTGTCGCGTTTTTTCCGCTGTCCAGACAAGTATTAAATTTAGTTTTGTCTATTCCGACTCCGCTTGCGATAATAGGCAATTGTGCCGGATCAAGCCCGTTATTGGCCGGTGTTACATCATAAATTTTATTTACGAAGTCCCAGTATTTTTGATTACCGCCAAGTTGAGCTACACATTCGGCCGCTTCCGCTTCTTTCGGCGCCTTGGAATGAAGTTCTTTAATAGGGAAATTTCTGAAAACCAAAGCGGTTTGGCTTGATTTCCCGTATTCATCCATCATTTGCGAAAGAATCGGGTCAAAATATTTGCAAGCCGGACATTCTAGGTCGGTGTAAGTTACTACTACAATTGAAGCGTTCGGATCACCCAAAATATGATCCTTGTCGGTCACAGGGGTAAAATCTATTGTCTTAATGGCCACTAAACTCTGATTATCAGCAGATCCATTTTTGGTTGTTGGTGACTGAGTGCCTCTTGAGAAAAAAATAGCTCCGGCAATAACGATTCCGGCAATAATAATAGCAACAGGTACTGACATTTTGTTCTGATTATCCATATGTTTCTAATCAATTAACTTATAAATATAAAACATAACATTAAGCCATAATACCATAATTTTTTGAATGTCAAAAACTCATTTTTTTTGGATAGAGTAGGGGTTTTTTAACGAAATTAACCGGAATAGTTGATATTGCCAAGGGAATTTTTAATATTGCAAATTATTTGCAATAGTATAATATATAGATATGAACAAAAAATACGATTATGGTTTTAACGTTTGCCAAAAACTCAGAGAGTTGGGTTTTAGAGCGACCAAAACTAAAATCGCTCTTTTGGAGTTGCTCAAGAAAAACGACAAACCTCTTTCCGTTAAAAGCATTATTGATATTTGGGAAGGGAAGGCTCCTAATCAGACTACTTTGTATCGCGCTCTGGCGGATTTGATTAAGAAAGGTGTTGTAGACAGAGTTGATTTTAATAACAGCATCGCTTATTTTGAATATAAATTGGACAGACCGCATCACCACCATATTATTTGTAGTAAATGCGGAGAAATCGAAGACGTGTCAAGTTGTTTGATCGGTAATTTGAAAAACAGTATTATTGCCAAAAAATCAAAAAAGTTTAAAAAAATATATTCGCACAGCGTGGAATTTTTTGGCAATTGTTTAAATTGCGTTAATAAATAAAATAAAAACAGATGATTATTATCATTACAATTGCCACGTTTTTTTCAACTTTTCTTGGGGGGTTATTTGCTTTGCGTTTGAAAGACCGATTGCATCTTGTTCTAGGTTTTAGCGCCGGGGCGATTATTGCCGTTGCCTTTTTTGACCTTTTACCGGAAGCATTTGAACTTGCCGGAAAAATTCTTGAACCGAGAGCGTTACTGACGTTTACGGTTTTTGGTTTTGTTGCCTATATGACTTTGGACAGGCTGATTTTACTCAACAAACATCATCATCACAATGATGGTGGAAGCGAACAATCAGTGCAAAGAGCTAGTATCGGCGCGGGCAGTTTATCATTCCACAGTTTTCTCGATGGTATGGGCATCGGCCTTGCTTTCCAAGTGTCCAATACGGTGGGAGCGATTGTGGCGGTGGCGGTTTTGACTCATGATTTTTCCGATGGAATCAATACTGTCAGTATGGTTTTGAAAAATGGAGGCGAAAGAAAAAAAGCCCTACACTGGCTTTTGGTGGATGCTTTGGCGCCTGTAATTGGCGTATTATCCACTTTATTTTTTACCCTTTCTTCCGAAGCACTCGGTATCTTACTGGCCTTGTTTTCCGGTTTTTTCTTATATATCGGCGCCAGCGATTTGATCCCGGAAAGTCACCATTCACATCCGACAATGTGGACTACGATAATGACAGTCTTTGGCATTGCCGTTTTGTATATCGCTATTTCAATAGTAGGATGAATGAAAGGTAAAATTTAAAAATCAAAATTAAAAATTACAGGTTAAAATTAAAAATTGAAGGAGTGAGCTCTTTTTGAAGTTTTAAAAAATTAAAGAAAAGTGTCACTATAGGTTCAACCTATACAACTTGAAAAAGCATGATTCATGTTTTATATCTTCAAAACGGCAAGGTGTGAGTCATGGCTGAATTTTCAACACTCTCCCAGTTTGAAGTGTCCAATTTTATTTCTTTCAACTCCGTTCCGTCTTTGTATTTGAGGTGGCCGTTTTTTCTGGCGTAATCATATATATCTTTTGTAATTCGCACGTCTTCAATACAGTAGTCTCTAACTTTTTGAATTTCTCCGTTTCGCCATAATTTTATCGCTTCCAATCCGTTGCCGGTTTTATTTCGTCCCAAAGTCGCTTCAGCCAAAGTGTCCAATTTTATTCTTCGTCCCAAAGAGTTTTTGACTTCGGTCAAAATGTCCAAACTCTTAATTTTTTTCAAGTCGCCCGGATAGTATTTGTCCAGGATTGGAATATCAAAATGATTTGAATTAAAGCCGATAAGCATATCTGCTTTTTCCAAAATCGGCCAAAGTTTCGACAGTTCCTCCTCAATGTAACTTGAGTAAGAGTCTGTTTCTGAATCGTAAATACAAACAACGGAAAGGCTTAAAGATGCCGGATCGTTTGAACCGACGTCGGAAAACATATTTTTTGTTTCAATATCAAAAACAATTTTTTTCATAAGCTCTAGGATTTAGTTTCTAGGCCTTAGGAATTCCTAAGTAATTTTTCTTACCCAGTGCCTAATACCTTTATTTATCATTTTTCTTTAACAAAGGCGGACAATTTTTCGTCGGCAATGATAGTTTCAATTCCTGAGGCAAGTTTTTTGACTTTCAACGTTCCGCTTTTGACTTCATCCTCGCCGATGCAGACAACATAAGGAATGCCGTTTTTATCGGCCGATTTTATCTGGTCGCCGAGTTTTCTTTTTGTAACATCAACAATGACATTGACGCCGTCTCTTCTCACTTTTTGGGCAAGGTCATTTGCGTAAGGAATACCAATTGGATCGGCAATACAAATAGCCAGACAAGCCGGATTTTTATATTTTGGAAGCAGGCCTCTGACTTCAAGGACATCGCGAATTGTGACATCGCCCATACCGAAGCCGACAGCCGGCAAACTTTCCACGCCAAAACTTTCAAGCAATTTATCATAACGGCCTCCGCCAAATAGAGCCCGGCGATTTTTCGGATTTGTGTCAAAAACTTCAAAAACCATACCGGTGTAATAATCAAAACCGCGCATTAGTGTTTGGTCAAAGATGGCATTTGTTACACCGAGCTGCTCCAACGATTCAATGACCGCCTTTACTTCTTTTATTGCGTCTTCCAACTCAGCGTTTTTTGGCAAATGAGAAACAAACTCGTCAAAATTTTTTGATTCAAGAAGGGCTAATAGGATTTCGTCTTTTTCGCCAATAGCTTCTGTTACCGATTTTTTGAATTCATCGTCAGACAGCTTGGTTTTTTTATCAATAATTCTGGCGATTTTTCGGCCAATATCATCGGGAAGTCTTAAATAGTCGTTGATAATAAAGTTCATAATTTTTCGGCTGTTAATCCGAATTATGAAATCTTTGTCCTGAAGACCGTAAGCGCGCATCAGTTCGTAGGCAAGGGAAATAATTTCCACTTCGGCCTCAATGTCTTTACCGCCGAAAAGGTCGCAATTTAATTGCCAGTGCTCTCTCAATCGTCCTCGTTGAGGTTGTTCGTATCTGAACAAATTTGGTATTGAATACCAACGTACCGGCAGGGGAATTTGTTTTCTTTTGGCTGCCACCATTCTGGCTACGGTCGGTGTCATTTCTGGACGAAGAGTGACTTCACGATCGCCACGGTCTTTGAAGGTGTAAGTTTGTTCATTAACGATTTCGTCTCCGCTTTTTCCGCGATAAAGTTCAGACGGTTCCAAAACCGAAGCGTTGTATTCCTCGTAGCCGAAGCTCTCCGAAGTTGCGCGCATTATTTCGGTAATATAGCGAAAAATCGCCATATCTTCAGGATAAAAATCGCGCACACCTTTATATGGTTCGGTTGATTGAAAATTATTATTTGTCATAAAAGTATTGTATCAAAACATTATCGCAAAGAACAGATGTTTATCTACAGCAGTCCGACTGCCTTCAATGATGGCAGTCGGACTGCTGCAGGTTGCAAAGAATCGCTCAGTTTCAGATTTACCCTGGCAAAACAATGTTTTTACTTTCTATAAAAGCTTTTATTGGTGTTTCTTTTGCGACATAGCTTATAGCGGAGTCAATAAACAAAATAAAATAAATAAGAGTTATGGAGATTATGCCAACCAGAATCACCCGGGTTGTTCTTGGCCAGGAAAGTCTGCGCATTTCATACGGCAAAATTAAGGCGGTAATACTGGCTAAAAAAGGAATGGTGAGGCAAACAATAAAAATAGAACCCCAGATCATATAATCCGGACTTAGGGCGAGGGTTGACGAGAATGCTGTTTGCCATATGAAACGAAAGGCTAAAAAGACATCGCTTGTGTAAAATATCACAAAATAAGAAAAAAACATAAAGTACAAAATCGTCAAAACTGTTCTTAGCTTTGGCGCAAGGTAGTATTTTATGACTATGAAAGCGTAATGAAGGATGCCGTTTTTCTCAGTTTCTTTATGGGACATAGATAATGAAATAACAGAATAATAAAATAATAAATATAGTGAAATAGCAAAATTATACAATCTCGGTAATCCTGAAGGGGGATTTTTTTAGCATAATACATAAATTAATTTTGTCAATTATAAAAAAAGGACAGATTGAACCAAAGTCCGTAGTCTTTTCGTATTAAAAGCATAAGGAGGCAAAATCGGTATATGGATTATCGGTTGTCTGTAACAAAGTTTGCCATTAAACGTTTAAATTGTTGAAAAGGTCGAAGAAGCTTTTAACATACCGCCCAGCGTCACTTTGCAAAATATAGATTTCCAAAGCGACGCTGGGTAGAAGTTTTTTTATGAGAACCACTTTGAAAGAATTGAAAAATAAAAAAATTAAATTAGCAAGGCCTATCAACCAAACTGAAAGGATTTCGGACGAAGACCTTTTTGAAAAAGCTCTGAAAAATCCGATTTTTTTCGAGTCACTTATGAATCGTTATAAAAATGCTTTTATCAGGAAAATTAATCCGATAATGTTTACTGTCGGAGGATTAAACGGTGTGGAGGATGTTATCCAGGAAACTTTTGTAAAGATTTACATTAAAGGTCGCAGTTTCAAATCGCGGGGCAAGGGTTCTTTTCGGTCTTGGGCTTACGCAGTTTTATTGAACACGTGTTACAGCGCTCTTCGTTCTGCTAAACGGCAAAAAACGGTTTCAATTGATGGTATCGTTGACACGATTGTTGATATTCCGGAACCAGTCGATGAAAAAGAAAAGATTTTGTCAATGAATTATATTTATTCAATGTTATCTCGTTTGCCGGAGACTCTGAAAAAAACTGCCGATCTGTATTTTTTGGAAGGCAAGTCTCATAAGGAAATCGCTATGGCGGAAAACACCACGGAAGGAGCTATTAGAACAAGAATCCACAGAGCTCGTTCCGAGATGAAAAAAATTAATAATGATATAATAAAATGAAAAATAGTCGGCTTAAGAATAATAAATGTTAACTATATATCCTTCGGGACACAAAGAAATACTCGGTTCTGATTTTAATTGCAAAGTTATGAGAAGAATCAGATTTATTTTCTACGTTAAGAAAATGACGCAGTCTTTTTACGTAGAAATATTTTTGCTGACCATTTTGCTATTTTTAAGCACCAATTATGTTTCTTTGAAAAATGTAATGACGAATTTTTTATCCGTAAAAGATTTTTCATCTGAAAAAGCGTTTGTCATTGAAGCTTTTCAAAAAACCGATTTGCCTTTAGCTGTCTTTCTCGGCATTTTAATCCTCTTTTGTGTTTTGGCATTCCAAATTTTTTTATACATTTTCAGAACATCTTTTAGAAAAAAGGGCTGGTTAAGTTTTCTGTAAGTTAAAAAGCTGATTAAAACCAAAAAACCAATGAATGGTTGTTCATTGGTTTTTTGGTTTCAAGATACTGCTGTGAAGCTGGCTTCCTTTGTAATCGCCGATAATTTCTATTTTTATCGGCCAGTCCAAATTTTTTATCTCTTTTTCCAACGCTTTTTTCAGGTTTGTCTGGTCGTAGCCGATACAGATTATATCCGGTTTTTCTTTTTTTAAAATTTTCCAAACGCCGAGCTTCTCATCTCCAGGCACCACTTTATCGGCAAGATTTTCAGATTTTATATTCATTATTCGGTTGGGTAGGGGAATTGTCGGCAAATGACCCTTAAGACATTTTATTACTGTATCTTTTGCCACAGCAACGACAAGTTTGTCCCCACTTTTTTTGGCTTCGCGAAGAAAAAACCGGTGTCCGTCGTGAAGACCGTCAAAAGTGCCGAAAACGATGATTTTTTCAGTTTTTGACTCGTTTGCGTTTCTCATCTTTTCAAAAGTAACATGCTCTGCTATATTATATCCTAGTTCACAAAATAAATATATCCGAGATAGCAAGCTTGTGATGGAGTCTGTGTCAGGCGATTGAGCGATTAAGCTATCACAAAATGTTTGTTTTTTTATTGATTTTATATTTAGCGGTAGCAGAAAGGTAGAGGGAGTGTTGGGATGGAACCCAACACGCAAGGCCGGAGCGCGACGGCGCGAGGCGGGGTCGCAGAATCCGCCAGCAGGCGGATATCTGTGACGGAGCCTGTGTCAGGCGATTGCGCGATTAAGCTATCACGGATTGTTCAGTTGTTTTTGTGAATTTAATATTCCGGGATAGCTCAACGGTAGAGCAATCGCCTGTTAAGCGATTGGTTGCTGGTTCGAATCCAGCTCCCGGAGCCATGTAGGA
>JAKAHN010000096.1 GCA_021814895.1 bacterium | reverse complement strand
ATTTAGAATTCGTTATTCATTCTTTTTACTCTTCTCAATAACCGCCTTAAAAAATGCGGTAAAAAGCGGATGTGGAGAAAGCGGATGGGCTTGAAATTCCGGATGAAATTGAGTACCTAGAAAAAATGGATGCTTGTCGCGAGGCAATTCGGCAATTTCCATCAAACGCCTGTCCGGCGAAACGCCTGAGAAGACCAGACCTCCTTCGGTAAACCGGATATGATATTTCGGATTGACCTCATAGCGATGACGGTGACGCTCGGAAATTTCCCGCTTAACACCCTCTTTCGGCAAAACACCTGCCGAAACGTAAGCTTCAAGGGCAATTGAATCCTTGCGTAAATGGGCAGGATAACTGCCAAGGCGCATCGTAGCGCCGTATTTACCTTCGGCAATCAGTTTCTTTTGCTCCGGCATAATGTCTATGACTAAATTTTTTGCATTCGGGTCAATCTCCGAAGTATTGGCATCTTTTATTCCTAAAACATTTCTGGCATATTCAATAACTAAAAGTTGCATCCCATAGCACAAGCCGAAGTAAGGGATTTTGTTTTCTCTGGCGTATTGTATCGTTGAAATCAATCCTTCAATACCGCTCTCTCCAAAACCGCCGGGAACGATAATACCGTCATATTTACCAAACTCTTCAACGGACATTTGACCTTTTTCTATGTCTTTGGAATTAAACCATGTTAATTTTGGTTTTTTGCCAAGACTGTAAGCGGAAAACTTAACCGCTTCAATAACCGAAATATAAGCATCCGAAAGAACAAAATCGCCAGTATCAAAATACTTTCCGACTACCGCGATATTGACCTCCTCTTTTGAAGATTTTATTTTTTGAACAAACTTCCGCCACGGCGCCAAATTATCCGCCCTACTTTTTGCTTTCAAATTTAGAGATTTCAAAACAATTGTTCCGAATTTTTCCTTTTCAAAATTAAGCGGAACATCGTAAATGCTTTCAATATCAGGCGCCGAGATAACGTGTTCGGTAGGCACACTGCAAGAAATAGCGATTTTTTCTTTACGTCTTTCGTCAAGCGGATAAGGTCCTCTGGCAATTATAAAATTTGGCTGAACTCCGTAGGAATTCAACATTCTGATGGAATTCTGAGTCGGTTTGGTTTTCATCTCGCCAAGAGTGCCCGGCACCGGCAAATAAGAAACCAGAATAAACAGAACATCGCCCGGATTTTTTAGGGCCATCACTCTGGCCGCCTCAATAAACATTATGTTTTGATAATCTCCAACCGTTCCGCCGATTTCAATAACCGAAATATCAGACTTGCTCTTTTTAGCCGATTCTTCCAAACGACGTTTGATCTCTCCGGTAATATGAGGAATAGCCTCAACACATTTCCCGCTATATCCAAGATTCCGCTCTTTTTCAATCACATGCTTATAAACCATTCCGCTTGTCATATAATCGGCATTACCCAAATTAACATCCATAAATCTCTCGTAATTGCCCATATCTTGATCACATTCCATCCCACTTCCCAGCACAAAAACTTCGCCGTGTTCGGTCGGATTCATTGTACCAGCATCAACATTCAAATATGGGTCAATCTTTACCGGATTGACCTTGAAACCTTTGGCCTGAAGAATTTTACCAATTGAAGAAGTTGTAACGCCTTTTCCCACTCCAGACATCACTCCACCGATTACAAAAATATATTTGTGCTTCATAAAAATTTTAAATTAAACCGGATTAAACGCTAAAAAAAAGGAATTTTTTATTTTTGCATTATAATATTAGCAAATTTCTTTCCCACCTGCATAATTGACAAAAGACTGATATTGTTTAGTGCGGTTAAAAACAAAACTGGACATTGCGAAACCGAGCGAGTAAGCTAATACTTATGGTCTCTATTGAAGAAATACTCAAATTGATGAAAGAGACTCCTGATGAAAAAGATCGGGAATTGCTTGTTAAGGCCTATCATTTTGCCGAGAAAGCTCATAAAAACCAAAAACGTTTCTCCGGCGAACCGTACTTTCTGCATCTTACCGAAACGGCAAAGATCTTGGCTGAATTGGGCAAAGGACCAATGACTATCGTGGCCGGTTTGCTTCATGACGCTATTGAAGACGCAGAGGTATCACCGGAAACAATTGAAAAAGAGTTCGGCAAGGAAATAAGATTTTTAGTCGAAGGCGTCACTAAATTAGGCAAACTCCGTTATCGTGGCGTGGAACGATATGTTGAATCGCTTCGCAAACTTTTCGTGGCAATGTCTCAAGATTTGAGAGTTTTAATCATCAAACTTGCTGATAGACTCCATAATATGAGAACCCTCCAATATGTCAGAAAAGAAAAACAAAAAAGAATAGCTCTTGAAACCTTGGAAATCTACGCGCCACTTGCCTACCGGCTTGGTATTAGAAAATTAAATCGCGAATTGGAAGATTTAGCTTTTCCATATGTTTACCCGAAAGAATACGCTAAAATAAATGACATTCTAAAAAAGAAACATCGGGAAACTATTACTCATCTTGAAAAACTCAGGAAATCAATCGTTAAAGGGCTGACAAAATTCGGCATAAAAGAAATCCATACAGATTATCGAGTAAAAGGCCTTTACAGTTTGTATCAGAAAATGATTCGCAAAAATTGGGACATCGATATGATATATGATATTCTGGCGATCAGAATAATCGTACCTGGTCTTGAAGACTGTTACAGAGTGCTTGGCGCTATTCACAGTATTTGGAGGCCGCTGCCTGGAAGAATCAAAGATTACATTGCCTTTCCGAAACCAAACGGCTATCGTAGTCTTCACACAACAATTTTCACCGGTGACGGAAGTATTATGGAAATCCAAATCCGTTCCGAAGAAATGCATAAAGAAGCAGAATATGGCGTCGTTTCTCATTTTGGTTATAAAGAAAAAATAGATCTGAAAACCATCACCAATTCCAGTATGACTTGGATAAAACAATTTTTACCACTTTTATCATTCGGCGAACAATTACAAAAAGAAAAATCAACGGTAATTAACGGCGATGTGCCAGCATGGCTACGCGAATTGGCAAAAATAGAATCTGGACAAAGTCAGCACGAAGATTTTATAAAAGAAATCAAAGCAGATTTTTTTAAAACAAGAGTATTTGTATTTACGCCAAAAGGCGACGTGGTGGATTTGCCAAGCAACGCTTGCCCGATAGATTTCGCCTATGCTATTCACTCTGATATAGGCGACCACATGTCCGGAGCTAAAGTAAACGGCAAGATGGTAACACTTAACACAATCCTAAAAAATGGGGATATTGTGGAGATAATCGTAAAAGAAAAAGCCAAACCATCAACAAAATGGCTGGATATGGCAAAAACCACAATAGCTAAAAAACATATCAGAGCTTTCCTTGGCAAAAAATAAAGTTTTGTCTCGTCCTATCTCCGCCCCGTAGCTGTTCCATCGGATTATTTGGTGAGCGACATCGGAGTGGCTTTTTTGGAAATTATTCCGCCGGTTGGCGGATTGGAGTTTGGAATTTTCTATTAAAAATAGAAACTAGACGCTAAAATTTTTAATAGAATATATTTCAGTTTCATCATCTTTACGTTTTTCTTCAGTTGTTCGGTCATCGATTGATCCTACATCATCGACTGATTCTACGACCCCCGTACCGATCGTCTGTTCGGCT
>JAKAHN010000095.1 GCA_021814895.1 bacterium | reverse complement strand
TGACCATAGATTTACTCCGTTACTTTTGGTTAATTAATTAGGGAGTCGACCTTTACGCTTGCTCCCCACCCCAAAAACCAAAGGTTTCTAGGGAGGAGAGGTAAAGGCGGCTTAACCTAAATAATCACAAAAAGGTCCCAGAGGTATCCCGCCAGCTTTTCAAGGAGTTAGTGGTTATAATTTACGCCTTTTATATTATTGGGTCAAGAACAATTAATCGGATAGTCTAATTCATTTTTGCCAGTAACGGATTTCGGCTTAGGAACTTCAAACTACTCAGGATGAATTTTGTAGATAGCCCTTAATTCTTGTATACTTTTATCAATATCCTTATTTTAGCCACTTTTTTGGTTTTAACTTCCGGACATCGACACCGTCAGTTGGAAAAATGTAAATTTGAAGAGAATGTGCCGATTCAGGATTTAACAAAATGAGCATACTGCTATTCGGAGCCAAATATATTTATCTTTTTATAATCGCTACGGCAGTTATATTTTTTGGGTTGCAACCGCGAGAACGGCAAAAAAATATCTTTGTTTTGTCGGTTATATATTTGCCTTTGGCGTATATTCTTGCTCAAATCGTCGCTTATTTTTATTTTGATCCCCGCCCTTTTGTCGTCGGGCATTTCCAGCCGCTTATTCCGCACGCCGCGGATAACGGTTTTCCTTCAGACCATATGTTGCTTAGCGGCGCGATTGCCTCAATTTTATTTGTCTATAACAAAAAAATCGGCGCGGTATCATGGGGAATCGCTTTTTTTGTCGGATTATCGAGAGTTGGCGCCGGACTTCATCACTGGACGGATATAATTGGCAGCGGGCTGATCGCTGTTTTAGTTATGGCGTTTGTCAAAATTTATATTTTCCCGCGCGTTGTTAAAATGAAAATGTATCAAAAATTTTTGGGGCATAAAATAATATGAGTTTTCTTAATCATATTTTGCCGACCTTCGCGCATATCGGCATGTGGGGATATTGGCTGGTTTTACTTGTTTCGCTTTTGGAATCTTTGGTGTTGGCGGGCGAAATCGTGCCGGGAGCGACGCTGGTTGTATTTGCCGGCTTTTTGTCGGCGCAAGGATTTTTGGACATCGGCGACCTCATCTGGTTTGCCGCAATCGGCGCGATTTTAGGCGACGGATTAAGTTTTTATCTCGGCACCAAGGGAACGCATTTTTTCCGCAGTGAAAATAAATTTTTGAAGGCCGCGCATTTGGAACGCGGTGAAAATTTTTTCCATAAGCATGGAAGCAAGAGTATTTTTTTGGGCAGATTTATCGGGCCGCTTCGTCCCATTATTCCATTTGTCGCCGGCCTTTCTAAAATGGACAAGAAAAAGTTTCTGTTTTGGAACATCGCCAGCGCATTTTTATGGTCGGCGTCTCATCTTTTACTCGGCTTTTTCTTTGGCGGCGTGCTTGCCGTTGTTGAGACATGGACTACGCGGGTCGGCTATATTATCGGTATTTTTTTCTTGTTCTTTTTATCGCTTTACGCAATTAAGGCATTAGTGGTTAAGCATGGAAAACATATCGCTGAATTTATTCGTTCCGTATTTTCGTCTATTCGGAAAGCGATAGTTTCAAACCCCGATGTTCAAAAATTACATAAACGCCACTCGCGATTTTTCGCTTTTCTTGGCAGACGGCTTGATCGCGCTTCGTTTTCCGGTTTGCCCATAACGCTTATTTCAATCGGTTTTGTTTATGTACTTTCTCTATTTTTCGGCACAGTTCAAGATATTTTAGTTTCGGATCAAATTGTGGCGGCTGATTTTAGAATTGCCCATCTTCTCGCTTATTTTCGAAGCCCGGAACTTACCAAAATATTTTTATGGGTTACTCTTTTGGGTAAATGGCAGATAATCGTCGGCGCCGCGATTGCTGTTTCTGTTATCCTGTGGTTTTGGAAAAAGAAAGAGTTTATTTTTTATCTTTGGCTGGCGTTGGGAGCCGACGAGCTATTCAATTATCTCGGCAAGCTTACCGTTCATCGCGTAAGGCCCGATAATCCCGTGTATCTGGAAAATTCCTTTTCTTTTCCAAGCGGACACGCGATGGTGTCGGTGGTTTTCTACGGCTTCCTCGGCTATGTGTTGATTCGCCATCTCAAAAACTGGAAACGGAAAGTGAATGTATTTTTTATCTGTCTTGTTGTTGCCATGGCAATTGGTTTTAGCCGCCTTTATTTGGGCGTTCATTACTTAAGCGATGTCTGGGGCGGCTATCTTCTCGGCCTGCTTATTCTCGTAACGATTATAACGCTCCATGAGTGGCGGCGATTCAGACAGGATAAAGCAATCAGCGACACGGTCGTGGCGACATCGAGTAAAAAAATTGCCACTGCCATAATTATTTCGTTAAGCGCCGTTTGGTATGCTGGCTTTGCCTTAAATTATCAGCCGCCATTTGTTGCGCCGACGGCACCCCACGCGCAATATATATCCGGCGATATTATAAACTATTTTTCCGATCATGATATCCCAAAATATTCGGAAACGCTTACCGGCAATCCTCAAGAACCATTGACCTTTATTTTCTTGGCGAAAAATGACGATGTTATTGTCCGGAGTTTTGAAAAATCATTTTGGTTTTTAGCAGATCGCGTTGATATTTCTTCGGTGGCTAAAATCGCAAAAGCCGCGTTAACAAATAGCCAATATCTCAACGCGCCCATGACTCCTTCGTTTTGGAACGCCGCCGTCAACGATTTCGGCTTTGAAAAGCCGACCGACACCAACACGGTTCGTGAACGGCACCACATCCGTATCTGGAAAACAAATTTGAAACAAGACGATTATTCAATTTATGTTGGAACCGCAAGTCTTGATGAAGGGATTAAGTGGTTCGTCACGCACAAAATCAATCCCGATATAGACACCGAAAAAACATTCGTGGAAGAAAGTTTGCGGTCGGCCGGCGTGGTTTCAAGCGCGCGGGAAGCGCAATTCGTGAGTCCGGTTCTTGGAACGAATTTCAGCAACGATCCATTTTTCACGAATGGAAAAATTTTTATAATTCGTTTACAATAATTTTCTATGAAAGTTTTTAATCTTATTATTTATTTTATTACCGGCGGTTTATTTACCACTATTATTGTGGCGCTTGAGGAAAGCAACCAACGAGTGTTGTCGGGACTTGCCACGCTTATTCCCGTTTTTACTCTTGTGGCTTATGTCTTCATCGGAGAATCAAAGGGTGGCGTGGCAGTGGGGCAGCACGCATGGTTCGTATTTTTTGGAACGATTATCTCGTGGGTGCCGTACATGCTTGCGGTTGCGTATCTTTCGACAAGAATTGGACCGCATAAAGCAATTCTTGCCGGACTTGCCATATTTTTTGTACTGGCATTGCTTTATATTACAGTGGTAAGCCGGTTTAAACTATTTCAATAGTTATTATTCGGCCAAAAATAATCTTCATGAAAACTTCATCTTGTTTTTATACGCTGTAAACATGAAAATTTTAATTATAGAAGACAATGAAAAATTAGCTTCGGGGATAAAACGCGGGCTGGAACAGGAGGGTTATGTCGCTGACTATATTTTGGATGGTGAAAGCGGCGGGCAACGAATTGAACTTGGCATACACGATTATGATTTGGTGATTTTAGATGTCATGCTTCCTAAAAAAGATGGTATTGCGGTATGTAAAGATTGGCGTAAATCTAACATCACCATTCCGGTTTTAATGCTTACCGCGAAAGACGCGACCGAAGATAAGATTGCCGGGCTTGACTGCGGC